>JAZRUY010000144.1:0-24146 GCA_045598845.1 Victivallaceae bacterium | reverse complement strand
ATATATGCCAGTTATAATAGAGCCGCGGCGGCCGCCGGAAAACGGGTTTTCGGAGGTTTTCCGTTACAAGGTTTTTACACAATAAAGCTGAGATTTTACATAAAATTGACGAGATTTTTTAGTAAAAGTCCGCGTTTTTAGCCGGAAAACGACCGAAAAAATGATTTTTACACCATAAAAATATTTAAAAATATTCAAAAAAAAACGGAGCGGACGCATCTTATGAACAAATTGACAATCAACGACTTAGAGCCGGAATTGCGCGACAGGTACCGCAAGGCGCTGCGGCTGCGCGACCCGTCCCGGCAGCTCCCGGAATTCCGCGGGATTCTTGCTCTCGCCCCCGCCTTTATGGATGTCCGCCGGAAAATACGCGATATCGAACGGGTGCGGATGATGGCCTCCCCCGGCTTAAAACGGCTGTTTCTGCGGCTTACCTCGCCCAAAGGCAAAATAAAACCGCTGATTGAAAAAGACCCCCGGGCGGCGATGGAACTTTGCGAAGACGTTCTGATGAAAAATCTGGATGACGCTGAAGTGCTCAAGTTGCTGGGCCGGGCCGCGATCAATGCGGATATGCCCTGCGTGGCCGCCGAAGCGCTGGAACGGGTGCTGGAACTTGATCCTTCCGATACGGAAAGCGTGAAGGTGCTGACCCACTATCTGCAAAGCGACGGCGCATTCGATGATGCGGTGAAACTGCTGCACTCGTATGTGGTTCAGATGCCGGATGACTCCGAGTTGAAAAAACTTTATCAGTCCGCCACCCGCACCGCCGAAAAGATGCGCCGCGGAGGACCGGCCGCCGCCGGAGTCACCGCGGCTGGAGCCGGCACCGAGAACAAGGCGGGCAGCAAGTCGGCGGCGATTCTCCAGTTGATGGAAAACACGATTCACGATGCGCCGCAGGCCAAACTGGTCGCCGCCGAATTGCGCAAAATACTGCAGAACGCCGATTCCATGGATGTACGAAAAAAACTGGTTCAGGCCTATATGATCATGGAGGACTTCGACAAGGCGATCGAGGAAATCAACACCCTGATCGAGCGATCAGCGGTTTACGATCCCATGCTGGACAAACAGCTGGAGGAGGCGGAAATCGGCCGGGTGGACAAGGAGATCAAACGAATCAACCGCCGGCCGCCCAAGGATGTGGATGTCAAAGCGGCGACCGCCGAATTGGAGCAGAGCAAACAGGAGCTGATTTTCTCGCATGCCAGGACTCGCCTGGAAAAATATCCCAATGATCCGATGCTGACTTACGAACTGGGGCAGGTGCTGTTCAGCCGCGGGGAAATTGAAAAAGCGCTGGAAATGTTCAACGAATCGGTGAAAACCAACCGGTGCGAAATCATTTCCAAGACCGCTATCGCCGGCTGTCTGCGCCGGATGAACCGGCTGGAAGAAGCCGCAGCCCAACTGGAAAACGTGCTGGAGACGCTGCCGAAAATGGACCGGGAACGGCCCTCCTGTGCGCACGCGCTCGCGCAAATACGCGAGGAAATGGGCGACAAACCGGCGGCGCTGAAACTGTACCGCGAAATCTGCTCCATTGAGCCCCGGTTCCGCAATGCCGCCGTCCGCGTCCGGGAACTGGAAAAAGAGTTGGCTGAAACCGGTAAAACGCCGGACGGCGCGCAAGGCGGCAGGGAGAAATAACACCGTATTTGACTTTTCCGCACGGACAATTATATTATTTTAGTTTTAAGGATAAGAAGACGTCAAAGTATCCGGAGCGGGCAATCGCGGCCGAAAGGCTGAGGAAAGTCCGGACTGCGCAGAGCGGGATGTCCTTTTGAAAAGAAGGATGCCGCGGCCGATATGCCGCGGTAAGGAAAGTGCCACAGAAAATAAACCGCCCGGTTAATTCCGGGTAAGGGTGAAAAGGCGGGGTAAGAGCCCGCCGGGTGTCCGTGGAAGCGGCGCCGCAGGGAAAACCCCTTCCGCAGCAAGACCAAATAGGGGGCAAGCCGTTGCTCGCGGCGCTATCAGCTCCGGGTTCTGGTCGCACAGACAGATGATTGCCCATCCCGTAAGGGAGGACAGAATCCGGCTTACAGCCCCGGCTGCTTTGAGGTCGTTTTATTGATTTCAGGAAGGCTTGAATCTGAAAAATGGCGAAGTATGCTATTCTGAGTGATATCCACGCCAACTACGACGCGCTGGCGGTGGTGCTGGAGAAATGCCGGGAGCTGGAAATAGATCATTATGTATCGCTCGGCGACATAGTCGGTTATAACGCCGATCCGCGGCAGTGTCTGCATGAAGTCGTCAAGCTGAACTGCGTGGCGATGGTGCGTGGCAACCACGATGAATACACCGCCAACGGCAATATCGCTCTTTCCGGGTTCAATTCGCACGCTCAGAAAGCGGTGGCCTGGACCCGTCAGCAGCTCAACGATAACGAACGCGCCTGGCTGGGCTCGGTTCCGTACCGCGCGGTGCTTGCCAACTGCAACACCACGATTGTGCACGCCACGCTGGATTCTCCGGCGAACTGGGGATACATCTTCGACTGCCATCACGTCGAGGACAATTTCACCTACCAGTACACCAACATCTGCTTTTGCGGGCACAGCCATGTGCCTGTGGCTTTCCGCCGTGAACCGATGGGAGAATGGATTCAGGAAATCGAAGCCTGGAATTACAATGATGAGATCGGCAACGACAATTTTGATTACACTCTGGCAGATGAATTGATCATCCCGCTGCAGTCGGGAACCAAATATCTGTTCAATATCGGCAGCATCGGTCAGCCGCGCAATCACGATCCGCGCGCCTCTTTCGCGGTACTGGATACTATCGACAACACGGTAACCCGTTACCGGCTGCCGTATGATATCGCAGCTCAACAGCAGAAAATACTCGACGCCGGGCTGCCGGAGCGGCTGGCGGTACGGCTGGGCAGCGGAACATAATTTTCCGTTTTCAAATGGCTTCCGTCCGCAGAATACTCGCTGTAAAGCCCAGCAGTTTGGGTGATATTCTGCACACTTTTCCGGCGCTGTCGCTGTTGCGCCGCGCTTATCCCGGCGCCGAACTCGATTTCATGGTCGGTGATTCGTTTGCGGAAATTCTGGACTACTCGCCGTTTCCGGTTTCCCGTCGGATCATCTTCAGGCGCCGTAAAATGGGTTCCCCGGCATATATGCTGCCGGAATTTCTCGCCATGTTTTTCAATCTGCGCCGGCAACGGTACGATGCGGTGATTGATTTTCAGGGACTGCTCCGCAGCGCCTTTTTCGCACGTTGCGCGAAAAGCGCCGGAGTCTGCGGTTTTGCCGAAACCCGGGAAAAGAGTGCCGGCCGGTTCTACCGCCGCAGATACGGTGTATCCGCCGGTCATGCGGTAGAGCGCAATCTGGAACTTGCCGAACAAATCACCGGTCTTAAACGGTCGGCGGAAGATTTTTCCGTACCGCCCGCGATATCCGGATATGCCGCCGCGGCCGCCGCGCTGTGGCCGTCGGAACATGGCATTAAACGGGTGGCGCTGCTACCCGGTGCGCGCTGGCCGAGCAAACAGTTTCCTCCCCGGCTTTTCGCGGCGGTGGCCGACGGGCTGAACAGCCGTTCCGGCGGAAAAACCGAATTCGCCGTGCTGGGCGGCGCCGGCGATGCCGGTATTGCCGCGGAAATCGCGGAACTGGCCTCCGGATGCCGCATCATGCGGCTGGCCGGCAAAAGTTCGCTCGGTGTCATGATGGAACTGCTGCGCTCGGCGGACGCGGTAGTCAGCAATGATTCCGGCCCGGTGCATGCCGCCGCGCTGCTGGGCAAACCGGTGTTCGCTTTTTACGGGCCGACTCCGCCGGAGCGAACCGGTCCCTACGGTGCAGGGGCCCGGATCTACCGGGCCGGCCTGCCGTGTCTGGGATGCATGCGCCGCGTCTGCCCGGAAAATTCCGGATGCCACGGATTGAACAGTGAAAGGATCATTGAAGATATCATCCACACCTGGGAGGCTCTCTAAAATGTTGAAAAAAATCATTATCGCGGTGGCAATGCTGACCGGGACGCTGCCGGTTACGGCGGCCATAGGAATGAAGATCACCACCAGCCGTGTCATGTATATGCGTCATGAGCCGGTATATGCCATGGTGACACTGCGCAACAATTCCGGACGGCCGCTGCTGTTCGGCAACGATGCCCGGCTGCAGGGGTTCCTGCTGTTTGAAATCCGCGATTCCCATGACCGCGTCGTCGCCAAAATTCCCGGGAGGGAATTATCGGTCAACAATCTCCTGCTGGAACCGGGACAGCGCCGCAATCTCATGGTGGCGGTGAGCGATTACTACCGGCTGGAAAAACCGGACCGGTACACGATCTACGCTTACGTTTCCCATCCGATGCTGGAGTCGGAATACCGTACCAAAGATACCGCTTTTGAAATCACCGACGGAATCACTTTATGGAGTAAAAGCGTCGGCATACCCGTTTACGACAACGAACATTTTGAAGTCGACGGCAGTCAGCCGGTAAAGGAACGTTCCTATGAAATCCGCGAACTGACCGAGAACGGTCAGCGCTACTTCTATCTGGTCATCATCGACAAAGAAAAAATATACGCGGTGGCGCGGATCGGCAAGCGGATCGGCCGCGAAGAATACCGTGCGGACGTGGATATGCTGAGCCGGATTCATCTGCTGATACCCGAATCGCCGACCGTGGCGCATTACATGGTTTTCGCCTGCGACGGCTCGCTGCTGATAAGCGAATACCGCAAAACCACCGATACCATCCCGACTTTGGTCCGCAATCCCGATAACGGCGATATAAAACTGCTGGGCGGCCGCACCGCCGTGGCGGGGAGGGACTACACCGATCCGCGGCATGGAACGGTTGATGCCGGGGAAATTCTGGAACCGGGGAACGGCGCCGGAAGTTCCGTCCGGCTGGCGCCGCTTAAATACGGCGGCAAAGTCGATTTGGGGCAGAACGATTAAGCGGAAAAACACGGCGGATTTGCAAATGTGCCGCATAACCGTTATTTTTATCCCGCGGATTTAAAACACAGTTAAACATCAACAAACAGGAGCAGATATGCAACTCAATCCGGAAAACCTGATCAAGGAACTCGAAACCTATATGAAGAAAACCCAGGACGCCCTGACCGCATCGCTGGCGGCCATCCGTACCGGCAAAGCCTCTCCGGCGCTGGTGGAGGGTATCATGGTGCCCTATTACGGCACTCCCACCCGGCTGCGCGACATGGCGGGAATTTCCACTCCGGAACCGCGGCTGCTGGTTATTCAGCCTTGGGATAAGTCGGTGCTGGGCGCAATCGAAAAAGCGATTCTGGCCTCGAATATCGGAATCACCCCTCTCAACGACGGCGCCACCATCCGGTTGCCTGTACCTGAACTCAGCGCCGACCGGCGCGCCGCGCTCAGCAAACAGGCCAAAGGGCTGGTCGAAGAATCCAAAGTGGCATTGCGCAACATCCGGCGCGATGGCAATGAAGCCGCCAAAAAAGCCAAGAGCGACGGAGTTTATACCGAAGACGAACAGAAAAAGAAGATGGACGAAATCCAAAAACTCACCGACCGTTATATCGCCGAGCATGATAAACTGCTGGCGGCCAAAGAAAAAGAGTTGATGACACTCTGATGACGCATCGCGGTCAAATCGCGGCAGGGCGCATAAAAGCGCCCCGCCGCATATTTTTTCCGCTGGCGCTGATCACCGCCGCCGCGCTGGCGGTCAGGCTGATCTTCTGTGCTGAAATGGCGGCTTTGCCGCAGCCCAATCCGATGTTTCACCCGGCCGCCGCCACTGATCCCGCCACCTATATGACACTGGCGAAACAGATCATATCCGGCGATTATCACGGGGTTTTCTATTATCAGCCGTTTTACTATACGGTGTTTCTGCCGGCATGCTATATAGTATCCGGAAGTTCGGTCTGGTTCACCGCCGCGGTTCAGGCGCTACTGGGAGCCGGAGCCGTCTGGTTCACCGGTCTGGCGGCGGCGGAATGGTTCGGCAGAAAATCCGGAACGGCGGCGGCGCTGATTGCCGCAGTTTCCACTCCGCTGATACTTTACACACCGTTCCACCAGAACGAAACTCTGCAAAGTTTCAATTTCGCCCTGTTGCTGTGGCTGTGCGTCCGGGCTGACCGCCGTCCCTGCCGGCTGATGCCGGCCGCCATGGCCGGATTAACCGCTGGGTGCGCCGTGCTTACCCGCGGCAGCGCCTGGTGTTTTGTGCCGGCGATCCTACTGCTGCTGGCAGTCAGGCGCGGAATCCCGCTCCGCCGCAAAATACCCCGGCTTCTGGTTTTCATTCTGCCGTTGCTGCTGGTACAACTGCCGTTTGCGGTTCACAACAGCCTGGCTTCAGGCGGTCTGTGCGGACCCAGCACCGCGGCGGACGCGGTGCTGGCGCTGGGGAACACCGTTGAATCACCGGCCGGAGGACGGGATTGCGGTCTGCCGGCCGGACCGATGGAATATCCGGAAAGTTACAGCGCGGCGATGGAACGCGCCGCGGAGGAACATAAAAGCATGCCCGGACAAATGCTGGAATGGCTGTGCGCGGCGCCAGCATCGTTTCTCGAACTGCAGTTCCGCAAACTGCTGCTTTTCTGGGACGGCGGAGAAATTCCCAACAATGTTTCATTATACGGTGAAGGCGCCGCAAGTTCCATCCTTAAAATTCTGATCCCGGGGCGCAGTTCCGTGTTGCTGCCGCTGTGCATGGCCGGATTGCTGACCGGACTGAGTCTGTGCCGGAAAGGTTTCAGAAAACGCCGGTTCCTTTTTCTTTGCGCTTTTATCATATCCGGCTGGGGGATGACATCCGCCTTTTATATACTTTCACGCTTCCGGGCGCCGCTGCTGCCTGCGCTGGCGGCGGCGGCCGGAATACTGGTTTATCCGCCGGCATACCGCAGATACGGCGCCGTCAGGACCGCGCTGCTGCTGGTTCTCTGTACCGTAATCGTCAATCACGCCTATTCCGGCTACCGCGCGGCGGAACCGGCAATAATGCGGGCTGTGCGGCCGGGGGGCAGCGAATTCATCCGCCGCGGCAAAAAAGTCTGGCTGGATCACGGCCCGCTGACATTAGGAGGCTGGACACCGGCGGAAAACGCGGGGAAAATCACGATCGGCAAGAGTTTTCCGCACAGCGGATTCTCCGGTGCGGAAATAACCCTGCTGTGCCCGGACGGCATACCGGCGGACATACCGGCGGAAGTCAACGGAAAACCGGCGGAACTGATTTGCTCCGGTACCGCCGGAACAGCCGGATTCACCACGGTAACTCTGCCGCTGACTCCGGATGACCGGCAATTACAGTTAACTATAACCGGAAAAAGAGTATTCCCGATCTTAGATACCCAGCGCGACTACGGCCGCAGCACGCTCAACGGTGCCCCGGTGCACGGGGAATGGGTGCTGCGCTGCCGGGAATAATCCATCCCGCCCGGAAAATAAAAAAGCGCGCTTGTGCGCGCTTTTCCGTCGGGATCAGTTATTTTTATTTTTATTTTTATTTTTCTTCATCATCACTGATGTGCTGACGTTTGAACACCTCAGCATCCGCAAGCGACACCTGCCCTACCACCGTTCCGTTATCCAGCGGATTGTCAACGCGCAATGCCAAATCCCGGAACAGGCGGACAGTATCCCGGATGCCGCCCCACATGAACCAGACAGTGGAGATCACCCCCACGATCGACGGCACGATCAGGAAGACGATCAAATAGTAATAACTCCACCAGCTGTCGGGCCACGGCTGCCACGGGCGCATGCCTTCGGGCAGGAATTTGACCGCATTCCACACCAGTACCAGAACAAAGGAAATCATCAGTTCGAATCCGAAACTGTACAGAAACACCATCCAGGCGATGAAACGGTCGCTTCCGGTATATTCCGGGGTGATGCCGATGATATTGACAAATACTGTTTTGAGCGACCATTTGGTCTTGATGTTGCGCTCGCCGTCGATGGCATATTTACCGCGGTGCAGCAGCCGGTCAAGATTGTAAGGCTTGCGGTAAGCGATCAATGAAACAACCACATAGGCGACCGTCCCGAAAACCAGAGCCAGAAAAAGCGCCTCATAGGAATTCACCGGCGGATTCACCGGATCCACCCGCCATACCACAATCGGCTCAAACGGAGCGGAAAGCGTACGCAGAATATGATCGGCTTTGCCGACCAGCCCGTTATGGAGCAAATACGGGTAAATGTATTTCGGCCAGAAGCTTTGGCAGATCGCGCAACCGCAACTGATACCGGATCCGACGAACAGTGACGCATACGCTCCGGCGACATTGCCGAACCGGCTGTACAGCCCGAACACCATCACCGGGCCGGCTCCGCCGATCCAGATGGCGGCCATGATGTTGATGAACATATTGATGTAATCCAGCTGGGCGAACAGCATTGAACAGACGAAGAAGAACACGCAAACCGCCAGCGAACAGCCTTTCAGCAGCCGGAGATGCTGCTGCGGAGTAAGCGGATTTTTGCAGAACGGCAGAATGATATCCTGCACGATTGTGGAACTGGAGTTGAAAATGCGGCTGTCATCGGTGGATAGCATCAGCATCACCATCAGCAGGCAGAACACCCCGGCCAGCCCGACCGGCAGCATCCGGCGCAGGGTAACCGATACCATCTGCTGACGGAACAGCGACTGATACTGCTTGAACAGATAATTGCCGGTGCCGTCTTTCCCGATGATATCATGCGCCTTGTCGAAATAAACTTTGTCGATATTATTCTCCTGCGAAAGCGGCGCATCCACACCGATAATGTGTTTCTGCTCCGGAATGGCATCAATGGCCTGCCTGAGCTGATCGCGGACAGCCTGGCTTTCAAAAACTTCCTCGGCGACTTTATCGGAAAGTTCACACCGGATTCCCCTGGCTTCGGCGGAAAACCCCCGGTAGGTCATCACCACCACCAGAATCATCGCGATCATGGTCATCATAATCTGGGAAAATCCGTTGCGCCAGGCGCCGAGAATACCGGCCATCTTCTGTTCGTGCGGAGTTCTGCCGCTGGAACTCACATCGTTGCCGATCCAGCTGGCCCGGTTCAGAATTGAACTGATCAGAAGAGTAACGCAGGAAAAAATATTGAAACTGCGCAGATTCTCAATGTCGAAAGGATTAAAGAAACTCTCTCCCTTCGCCCGGTCCATCATCACCGGCGCAATCTCCTCGGTCCAGGAAAACCGCAGAATAATCCAGCCGAGAATAATAACGAAAATCGGATAACTGAGCAAAGCCTGAATGCTGTCGGTGATCAACAAAGATATACGTCCGCCGGTCCACATCACCACCAGGGCCATCAGCAGAACGATAAGCACCACAAACATGAAAGTCTGGATTTTCCAGCCGCAGACGGTGACATATTGGGGGAAGCCGAGAAAATAGATGAAGAAGCGCGCCGCCACGGCCGGGCCGATGGCGTTGGTCAGCATTTCCGCCAATGTGCGCAATGTGGCGGCGAAAATACGGAAAGTGCGGTTATAGCGCATCTCCAGAAACTGACCCATTGAGAGCGCTTTGGTTTCACGGAAACGGTACAGACAGAATCCGGTCAGCGAAAGCAATACCGTCACCGGCACCGTGATTATATTCCAGAAATTCAAACCGAAACCGGTCTGATAATTCTGCTCGCTCATACCGATCAAGGTGATCACCGCCAACCCGGAGGCTAAATCTCCCACCGCTATCACATAGCGGCCGGCCACCCGCCCGGCGGCCAGAAAATCCACCACCCCGCGCACATAGCGCTTGGAATAAACCGCCAGCCACAGCACGAGCAGCACGGGAATTACCGTGATGCACCAATCTATCCAATGCATAACTGAACCTCTCCTTCCCCGTTATCCGCTTCAGTCTTCCAGTTTCTTGTTTCCCTGCTTGAAAACCGCCGCATCGGCGGCGGACACCTGACCGACCACCGAGCCGTTGTCCAGCGGATTATCCTTGCGCAAACGCAGATCGCGGAACAACCGGAAAACATCGCGGGTGCCGCCCCACATGAACCAGACCGTTGAGCAGACACCGATCACCGATTCGATGACGACGCCGGTTATCAGGTAGTAATACCCCCACCACTCCTTCGGCCACGGATCCCAGGGAATCCAGGAAAAGAAATAACCGAGGTTCCAGATCAGGACGGTAAAGAAATTGCAAACCAGACCGAAGACAATGCTGTAACCGAACACCAGCCAGGCCACGAACTTGTCGCCGCGGGAATATTCCGGCGTGATACCGATAAGGTTGGAAATTATATTGCCGAACGTCCATTTAATCTTGATCTTGCGTTCCCCGTCAATGGCGTATTCCCCGCGGTGCAGCAGCCGGTCCAGATTGTAAGGCTTGCGGTAGGCGATCAGCGAAACAACCACATAGGCGACAGTTCCGAACAGCATGGCGAGAAAATAGATCTCATAGGAATTGATCGGAAAAGTAACCGGCGACATCTCCCAGACAACCAGCGGATGGAACGGCGCGGAAACTGTTTCCAGGAAACTACCCACTCCTTCCACCCAACCATGACGGACCAGGAACGGATAAACCGAACCGGCCCAGTTACGCTGCAGCAATACCCCGCTCACCGAAATACCGGAACCGGCGAACAAGGAGGCATAGGCACCTGCGGTATTGCCGAACTTACTGTACAGGCCGAACACCATCACCGGACCAGCGCCGCCGGTCCAGATCGCGCCGACTACACTGATGAACATCTGGATATAGTCCATCGGCGGCACAAATGCGCAGCAGAAGAAAAAGACGCATACGAACAGCGAGCAGATTTTCAAACACCGGATATGCTGTTCGGGAGTAAACGGCGTCTTGCGGAAAGGCAGAATGATGTCCTGCACGATACTGGCTGCCGAGTTGAAGATGCGGCCGTCATCGGTGGAGAGCATCAGCATCACCATAAGCAGACAGAACAGACCGGCGATGCCGACCGGAAGCATCTGCCGCAGAGTAATGGTCACCCGCACCTGATTGAACAGAGTGGTGAACAATTTGAATTTTTCATTGCCGGCGGCATCATGACCCAGTACATTGTGAGCGGTTTCCAGATACATCACGTCATGGTTGTTCTCCTGCGACAACGGCGCATCCTCGCCGATCACATGATGCTGAACCGGCAACGCGGTGATAGCGTCATGCAGCATACCGCGGGTTTCCTCCGGCAGGATCTCCTCCGCCACCCGGTCGGAAATTTCGGTGCGGATCAGGTGCGCCCGCTCGGAGAAATTGTCATGCGCCATCACCACGATAACCACCATGGCAACCAGCATCATCATAATGAACGAGAATCCGTTGCGCCAGGAACCCAGTACGCCGGCCATCTTCTGCTCATGAGGGGTTTTGCCGCTGGAACTGGTATCGTTGCCGACCCAGCTGGCCCGGTTCAGAATAACTGAAACCAAAACGACAAAAGTGGAGAACAGATTGAAATCACGCAGGTTCTGCACATCGAACGGATTGAAGAAACTTTCGCCGGCCGCGCGGTCCAGCATCACCGGCGCAATCTCCTCGGTCCAGGAAAACCGCAGAATGATCCAGCCGAGAATGATAACGAAGATCGGGTAACTCAGCACCCCCTGGATACTGTCGGTAATAAGCAAGGCGATACGGCCGCCGGTCCACATCACCACCAGCGCCATGATAATCACAATCAAGGTCACGAACAGAAAAGACTGAACCTGATACCCGAAGATATTGACATACTGCGGGAAACCGAGGAAGTAGATAAAGAAACGCGCCGCCACCGCGGGACCGATGGCGTTGGTCAGCATTTCGGCGATAGTGCGGAGAAAAGCGGCGAAAATGCGGAAAGTACGGTTGTAGCGCATTTCCAGAAACTGCCCCATCGAGAGCGCTTTGGTTTCGCGGAAACGGTACAGGCAGAATCCGGTTAGGGAAAGAACAATGCTTACCTGAGAAGCAATTGCGCCCCAGTAGCCGACCGCAAATCCGGTTTTGAAGTTGGCTTCACAGGAGCCGATCAAAGTGATAACCGACAGCGCCATCGCCAGATCGCCCACCGCCAGCACATAACGCCCGGCCACCCGTCCGGCGGCCAGAAAATCCACCACGCTGCGCACATAGTGCCGGGAATAAATCGCCACTCCGAGAATCCCCAGTACGGGAATCACCATAATACACCAATCCAACCAATGCATGCCCAGGCTTCCTTCGCTGTTTTGTGTTATTTTATTTCACTGAATAGTATTCCGACATTAAATTGTCCACTTTTTCCCGCTGAAAAAAGCGGAAAACCCGTGCCGTGAATGTACACTGATTTTCTCCGTTTTGCAAATCAGCGATACCAAAGGTATATTTGGAACGTATTTTTTCAGGACGGTTTAATTTCGGAAAATGAAAAATCACCGGTATATAGAAATACTCGACACCACATTGCGGGACGGCGAACAGACGCCGGGGGTTTCATTTACCCCGGCGGAGAAGCTGGAACTCGCCCGGCTGCTGATTTCACGTTTAAAAATCGACCGGCTGGAAATCGGCTCGGCGCGGGTTTCGGAGGGAGAGCGCGACGGAGTCGTACAGATTCTGAACTGGGCGGCGCACCGCGACTGCCTGGATAACATGGAAATTCTCGGATTCGCGGACGGCGGCCGCTCGGTAGACTGGATCGTCAAAGCCGGCGGCAGATGCATCAATCTGCTGGCCAAGGGTTCGGAAAAGCACTGTCTTACCCAGCTGCGTAAAAATCCGGCGCGGCATTTCAGTGAAGTGGAAGCGGAAATAACCCGGGCGGCGCAGGCGGGACTAACGGTAAATCTGTATCTGGAAGACTGGTCCAACGGCATGCGCTGCAGTTTTCATTACGTTTACGAATTTCTCAACCGGATGCGCGGACTGCCGGTCCGCCGTTTCATGCTGCCGGATACTCTGGGAATTCTCAACACGGATGAAGTAAGCACATATTTTCAATGGCTGACCAGGGCGTTCCCGGAATTCCGTTTTGATTTTCACGGACACAACGATTACGGCATGGTCACCGCCAACAGCATCGCGGCGGTACAGGCGGGAGCGAACGGAATCCATACCACCGTCAACGGGCTTGGAGAGCGGGCCGGCAATCAGCCGCTGGCGCAATTTATCGCGGCGCTCAACGATATGACTTCATGCCGTTGCCGGGTTCCGGAACGGGAACTGGCGCACGCTTCGGAAACCGTACAGGGAATTTCGGGGAAGCGGTGCGCGTGGAATACCCCGGTCGTGGGCGCGGATGTGTTCACCCAGACCTGCGGAGTGCATGCCGACGGTGACAAAAAGGGGGAACTGTACTGCAACGCACTGCTGCCGGAGCGGTTCAACCGCAAGCGGATATACGCGCTGGGCAAACTTTCCGGAAAGGCTTCTCTGGAACAGAATCTGGATTCGCTCGGCATCTGTCTGACACCGGAAATCCGGCAGAAGGTCCTGGCTGAAATAGTAAGGCTCGGTGACAAGAAAAAAACCATGACTCCGGCCGACCTGCCCTACATTGTGTCGGCGGTAATGCGCACTCCGCTGGAATCCAGAGTGAAGGTGATTGACTTTGAAATAACCACCCGGTGCAACGGTTCGCCGAAAGCGAAAATAATAATGGAATTCGACGGAGAAAGGATCACCGCGTCCAGTTCCGGAGACGGCGGTTATGACGCGTTCTCCAAAGCGCTCCGCAAATGCATGCGTCATTTTGATTTAGAAATGCCGCGGCTGCTGGATTATCAGGTCACCATCCCCCCCGGGGGGAAAACCGATGCGCTGGTTGAAACCACCATCACCTGGGGATTCAACGGAAAAACCTTCGTTACCAACGGCGTGGATTCCGATCAGGTGGTGGCGGCGGTCAACGCCACGGAAAAAATGCTCAATGCGGTTCTGCCGAAGAATGACGGAAACGCGGATGCCGGTACTCGAACCTGACCGGAAATATTCCCGACGGTCAAACGGAATCGTTCAGCCGGCGCATGGCGTCGAATTGCCGCTCGATGGATTCCACCAGTTTCAGCTGAGTGCGGCAACGGTCGAGATTGTGATCGGGACGGCTGGTTTTGAAATACACATCGCCTTGAAGATAATCCGTGAGGAAACGCATTCCTATCTCCATGGTGATCAATTTGCCGGAGAACGGCAGCAGCCCGCGTTCGGTGCGGTTCAGAAACCGGCCGGCGCCGCGCAGATAACCGCGCAGCAATGCTTCGAAGAAATCGAAACGCATCGTCACTTTGGTTAAATCCGTTTCATCTTCCGCAGCCGGACTGGTGGCGGTACGCACCATATCGCCGAAATCGTAATGCGGCAACCCCGGCATGGTAGTGTCCAAATCGATCACACAGCAGCCCTTCCCGGTGGTGTCATCGAGCAACACATTGTTGATTTTGGTGTCGTTGTGGGTGACCCGTTCGATAATTTGACCGGCACGCTGCAAATCGATCAGACGGCCGCATTCGGCGGCGCGGGAAAGAATGAAGTCCAGCTCCGGACGGACTTTTTTCAAACGGCCGGCGGTATCCGCGGCGGCGGCGGATTCCAAAGCGGCCAAACGTTTCGGGGTATGATGAAAATCCGGAATAGTCTCGTTAAGTCTGACGGATAAATCGGCTAAATCCGCCTGAAAAGATCCGAATGCCAAAGCGGCGGCATAGGCCTGCTCCGGGGACGACACCACATCGATGCTGCGGGCATTTTCAACAAACAGATAACTCCGGTAGAAACCGCCCGCCTCTTTTACATACGGTTTTCCGTCCCGGGAAAAAACTGTCTGCAAAGTACAGCGGCGGTCAGCGGACGGAACGGCGGCGATTTTTTCCGAAATATGCGCGGTAACCGTTTGAAAATTTTCCATTAGTTTTTCCGGCTCAGTGAAAATAGAGGTATTCAACCGCTGCAGGATATAGCGTACCGGCCGGCCGCCGCAATCCACGGTAACCGCGTAAGTGCTGTTGATATGCCCGGTTCCGTAAGGTTCAGCGGCCGTTGCCCGGCCGGGATAATTAAAAAGGGCGCACACTTGTTCCAAAACCGCATCCATAACAGATCTCCTTCCCGCCCCGAACGTATCTTCCGGGGAATCAATGTGAATGAAAATGTGAAATAATATAATGCCGGCAACAAATCCGTCCAATAGAGTTTTACCGCCATGATATGGACAAAACGACAATCCGGGTGTATATTCCGCCATACCGCGGTAAAAACACCAGGAGAATAAATATGGGAAACCGCCCGCAATCGACCGCATTCGAACTGCTGCTGAGTCAGGAAGTGTTGAAACTGCTCGATAATTTCGCGGCGGTATTCGATGTGCGGGTGACTTTTTTCACCGCCGACGGGCGGATAATCGCCCGCGGACACAGAATGCGCAACTGCCGCTACTGCTCCATAGTACAGGAAAAACTGGGCAAACTCAGGGAGTGTCTGCTGATCGACAAAACCAAACGCAGTGAAGCCGTGGCGGCAAAAAATATTCTGGAATACACTTGCCATGCCGGGCTGCGCGAAGCGGTGGCGCCGGTTTTTCTGCATGACGAACTCGCCGGTTTCCTCATGATCGGCCAGTACCGCGCGGACGGGACAATGCCCGACAGCGCAATGTCTGATTGCGGCGGGATTCTCCGCTCCGAATTGCGATCCGCTTACAGCGAACTGCCGGAAATTCCGGCGAAAAAGGCGGCGAATATGCTGGGGTTGTTCAAAATGCTGCTGGATTACATTGCGGTACGCGAACTTGCGGTGCTGCGCGGCGACCGCATGCGGCATGACGCCGACCGCTGGATAGAAACGCACTGTACCGAAGACGTGCATCTGGAGGATATGGCGGCTGCGCTCAACCGCAGCATTTCAACTGTTTCCCAGTTTCTGCGCAAAAACTACCGGTGCGGGTTCAAAGACCTGCTCACCGAACGGCGGTTGCAGCGGGCCGAAGCGTTGTGGCGTTCCGACCCGGCGGCAACCGTGGCGGAGGCGGCGAAGGCGGCTGGATTCCGGGATCAGTTTTACTTTTCGCGGGTATTCAGAAAATGCCGGGGCGTACCTCCGGGGGAATACCGGCGCAGAATGTTCGATGAACGCGACAGTAAATTCAGCGCAGAACAGCGGCAATAAAAGCCGCCAGTTCAGGCATACATTTTTCCTGGGAAAATTCCGCCGCCGATTCATAAGCGGCGGCACCGAGCCTGGCGCGGGTGTCTTCCCCGGCGAGAGCGGATACGGCGGCGCTCCATCCGGCCGGTCCGGATGCCAGAAAACCGTTGACACCGTGATGTACCGTATAAAGATTTTCTCCTACGGGGGAAGCGATCACCGGCAGACCGGCGGCCATATATTTTATCAGTTTAAAAGCGGATTTTCCGGCGGCGAAGGCATCGTTTTCCGGCAAAGGCATTATCCCGGCATGAGCGGAAGCCAGCAACACCGCCTCGGTATCCTGATTCCACTCTTCAAAAATACAGTTGACACCGTCCAAAGGAACTGCATCGGACGGAGCCCCGATGATCAGCAAATCGAATGCCGTTTCCGCCGCAGCCTCCTGCAGCCGATCCGCCGCCGAAAGCAGATGCGGATAAGTGACCGGAGTACCCGTCCAGACCAAAGTGAATTTCTTCCGCTTGGCCGGGCGCGCGCTGAAATCAGCCGTATTGACCGCGGTGGGAATGCGGATTGTATGCGGATTCAGCGCCCGGCAGCGTTCCTCCAGCATGCGGTTGGCGGTCACAATGCCGGCGGCATGCCGGCACAGCAGATCATATTTGTCCGACAGATGCGGCAACCCGTCGTATTTGCGCCAGACGTCATCATCGAAATTCAAGACATACCGCCGGCCGGCCAGGAATAATTTCTCCCACCGCCACGGAATAAAGGGCAGCAGTTCATATTCGATCAGCAGCGGACCGCCGGTAAAGAGCAGACAACACAGGCGGCGCAGCAGCGCCGCCGCGAAAAGAAACCGGGATTTGCCGCGGCCGGCATACAGCCGCCGCAAATAAGCGGAACTGAAAAAGGAGGAATAGTGCGGACGGAACCCGGCTTCTTCCAACGCTCCGGCGGCATCGTGGAAACGCAGCCGGCTGGATGCTCCCAACCGGGTATAGCGGGTAAAAACCGTCAGGCGGGCGGATGAATCAGCCATGTTTTCCCGAATTCTCCATTTTTCCGCCGTTCCGTCTTAACGCGGAAGCCGGATCGGTCATCAGGGCGGACTTATTTCCCCAGTTCGTTCTGCATCGCCACCAAATGCTCGGCGCCGTATTTTTTGCGCAGTTTCGGTTTTTCGATCTTGCCGGTCGGATTACGCGGCACCTCGGCGAAAATTATCCGCCTCGGGCGCTGATAGCGCGGCAGACCGCCGCAGAAATCATTGACCTCGGCTTCAGTGAGAGTCATGCCGTCCTTAACCGAGATCACCGCGGCGGCGATCTCGCCCAGACGCGAGTCCGGCAGACCGATCACCGCCGCATCCTTGACCGCATTGTGGCGGCGCAGATAATCCTCTATCTGCACCGGATAAAGATTTTCCCCGCCGGTGATGATGACATCCTTCTTGCGGTCGACCAGAAAGATGAATCCGTCGTGCAGCATCGCCATATCTCCGGTATACAGCCAGCCGTCACGCAACACCTCTGCGGTGGATTTTTCATCCTTGTAATAGCACTTCATCACGCCGTCGCCGCGCAGTACCAGTTCTCCGACTTCACCCGGCGCGGCGTCACTGCCGTCGGAGGCGATAATCTTGGCCTCCCACCCGTACCCCGGGATGCCGATGGCACCCACATGGTCGATATTCTCCACTCCCAGATGCACCGCACCCGGACCGGTGGATTCGCTCAATCCGTAGTTGGTATCGTAAGCGTGGTTCGGGAATACGCTTTTCCAGCGCTTGATCAGGCTGGGCGGCACCGGCTGGGCGCCGATATGCATCAGCCGCCATTGCGACAGATTGTATTTTTCCAGCTGGATTTCACCCCGGTCGACGGCATCGAGAATATCCTGCGCCCAGGGAACCAGCAGCCACACAATAGTGCATTTTTCACTGGAAACCGCATTGATTATCCACTCCGGCTTCACCCCGCGCAGCAACACCGCCCGGCTGCCGGAAAGCAAACTGCCGAACCAATGCATTTTTGCCCCGGTATGGTAGAGCGGCGGAATACACAGAAACACATCGCCGCGGGTCTGCCCGTGGTGATTCTGTTCCACCTTGCAGGCATGCATCAGGGCGCGGTGGGTATGAAGAATCGCCTTCGGGAAACCGGTGGTGCCGCTGGAAAAGTAAATCGCCGCATTTTCATCGTCGCCGAGCGGCACCGCCGGGCTTTTGGAAGAACAGTAGCTTGCCAATGTGTAATACGGCTCGGCGAATGAGGGGCAGTCCTCGCCTACATACAACAGCGTCTTGACCCGTGGAATCCGGTCACAGATATCTTCGATACGGCCCACGAATTCAGGACCGAACACCAGCGCATCGACATCCGCGAGTTCCAGACAATATCTGATGTCATCGGAAGTATAACGGAAATTCATCGGCACCGCCACCGCGCCGCTTTTCAGAATGCCGAAATATACCGGCAGCCACTCCAGACAGTTCATCAGCAGCACCGCCACTTTGTTCCCTTTCCCGAGATGGCGCGAAAGCAGAAGATTGGCGAAACGGTTGGCGCGGTCATCGAATTCCCGCCAGGTTATTTCCGAACGGAAAGCATCGGTGCGGCTGGGTTCGATGAGAGAATACTCCTTCCACGTGATGTGCCGTTTGTCTAATTCCTGCGGATTGAGTTCCACCAAAGCGACATCGTTGCCGTAACGTTCCGCATTGCCGGCCAAAATTTCAGTTATCGGCATTTCAAATCCTCCCTAAAAATAAAATTTCCGGAAAAACCGGCGATTATTGTTTCAACCGTTTCTTCCGGCAAGAACATCGCGGACAAACCGCGGCATATCGTCTTTCGATATGCGTGAACAGTGCAGTGCCGGACGGTCTTTCAGCCCGGCGAGAGCCCGGGGAATTGCCACCCCGCTTATCCGGTGCAGTTCATCCATCGCCGAGAATCCGCCGCCGGTTCCGCCGTCTCCCAGCGCCCGCAGCACAGCCGGAGCGAATTTATACGGCGAGGCGGTCGAAGCGATGACACAGGGAACGCTGTCGCCGGTTTCCGCCAGATACTGACGGTACACATTGACTGGCACCGCGGTGTGGGTATCGCACAGATAACCGTCCCGGCGGAACAGATCCGCGATAGTTTCGCCGGTATTCCGGTCGTCGCAGCAACCGGCGTAAAAACACCTCTGCAGCCGCGCCAGCATCTCCGCCGGAATCTGATAACGGCCGGAATTCTTAAGTTCCGACATCAGCCGGCGCACTTCCGCATAATCCCCGCCGGCGAGCAAATGCAGCATCCTCTCCAGATTGGAAGATATGAGAATATCCATGGACGGGCTGTCGGTAAGATAAAATTCCCGGTTGCAGTCATAGACTCCGGTGCGGATGAAATCCGTCAGGACGCGGTTGCGGTTCGAAGCGCAGATGAAACGCTTGACCGGCACTCCGAGTTCGGAAGCGTATACCGCCGCCAGAATATTGCCGAAATTACCGGTCGGAACCGCAATGTTTATCTCTTCGCCGTATCGGATTTTTCCTGTCGCGATTAAATCACAGTAAGCCGACACATAGTAAACGATCTGCGGCGCCAGCCGGCCGAAATTGATGGAGTTGGCCGATGAAAAGCTCATGCCGCCGTCCTCCAGAAACGATTTTATCGAGGCATCGGCGAAGATCTGTTTGACACCGCGCTGGGCATGGTCGAAATTACCTTCAATAGCGCAGACGGAGACATTTTTGCCCGTCTGGGTCACCATCTGCAGTTTCTGCATTTCGCTTACTCCGTCGCACGGATAGAACACGATAATTTCCGTGCCGGGCACATCCGCGAACCCTTCCAGCGCGGCCTTGCCGGTATCTCCGCTGGTCGCCACCAGAATAACCGATTTTCTCCCTGGAGCGATCCGTCCGGCGGCGGAGGTGAGCAGATGCGGCAGCAACTGCAGAGCCACATCCTTGAAAGCGCAGGTGGGCCCGTGCCATAATTCGAGCAAATGCATACCGGGTTCGACTTCCCGCAGCGGCGCAGGCCCCGCGATGCCGAACGGGCCGTTATAAGCCGCGGTAACACAATGATGCAATTCGTTCTGAGGATAATCGGTAAGGAAACAGCGCAGTACCGTTTCCGCCCGTTGTATATAGTTCATGCCCGTCATCAGGGAGAATATTTCCCGCGGAAGTCTGGGAAAAAACAACGGAACGAAAAGACCGCCGTCATCCGCAATACCGTGCAATACGGCTTCGGACGAGCTTACGGCGCATGCGCTTCTGGTGCTGGTGTAATTCATAAATTCAAATCCCGCTCAACCCGGTCGATTTTTACCGGCGATATCCAGCAATATAGTTTATAAGAGGAGAAAAGACAAACCGTAAATTGTATTTCCTCCTCACCGGGATATATTATTTCCGGAATGACCGATTGAGCCGGAACCTGCGCCGCGGAGGGCGGATTGCCACCTGAAATAAAAATTTTCCACTGCCTGCCGGTCCCGTATCCTGCCCGGGAAGTGGGATGCCGTCTGGGAACCGGAGTCGAGCCGCGGACAACCGGCGCAACGGAAAGACGCGCTTTCGCCTGCTGCAGACCGCAGGGCAGATATGCACTGTTGCGGATAACCGGATACCGTGCCGATGAAACAACACTGGAAGACGGTACTGTAATACGCTCGGCGGATTTTTTTCCGCTGTGCGACGGCGCGGCGATGCTGTGGTGCGCGGCGGTAACCGCCGGCGGAGAAATCACGGCCCGGCGCGACGGCGGCGGATTGTCTGTTGCGGAAAAGATGATTTGCGATGCGGTTGGCAGTGAAACCGCCGATGCCGCCATGGATTTTCTGCACCGGAGCGCCGCCGCCGCGATGCGAAGCGCCGGAATGCAAATCTCACCGCGGCGGTTTTCGCCGGGATACGGGGATATGCCGCTTGATTTGCAGCGCTGGTTCTACCGTATATTGAAAATGGATGAAATGGGTATAACTTTAACCGCTAACAACTTTATGCTGCCGGAGAAAACCGTGACGGCCTTTGCGCCGGTTCGTATTTCCGGCGGGGAGGAAAGAATATGAACCGCATTGAGTTCCGCGCGGCGGCGGAGAGAAACATTGTCCTCGACGGCGCCACCGGCACCGAACTGGTCAAACGCGGCATGCCGGCCGGCGTCTGTCCGGAATTATGGGTATTCGAGCATCCGGATGTCATCGCGGATATCCACCGCGCCTACCGCGCCGCAGGCAGCGGCATCGTACTGGCTCCGACCTTCGGCGGCAACCGCTGCAAACTGGCTGAATACGGGCTGGAAAAACGGCAGGAGGAAATCATCGGCGGCATCATGAGGATGACCGCCGAAGCCGCCGGCGTACCGGTTTTCGGCGATATCGCTCCGACGGGAAGATTCGTGGAACCTTACGGGGATCTTCCGTTTGAAGAGGCGGTGGGAATATTCCGGAAAGAGGCGGAAATTCTGCGGGATAACGGCGCGGCGGGAATCTTCATCGAGACCATGACGGATCTGCAGGAAGCGCGCGCCGCCTATCTGGGAGCGCGCGAAGCCTGCCCGGATTTGCCGGTGGCGGTGTGCATGACCTTTGAACCCTCCGGACGCAGCCTGACCGGCACCCTGCCCGAAGCGGCGCTGATCACCCTGCAGAGCCTGGGATGCGACGCTTTCGGATGCAACTGTTCCGCCGGACCGGAAGAAATGGCGAAAATCATCTCGGCTATGCGCGGATTCGCCAAAATACCGCTGATCGCCAAGCCCAATGCGGGAGTACCGAAATTCATCGGCGGCAAGACGGTTTTTCCGATGGAGGCTGAGGAATTCGGGGCCGCCGCCGCCGAACTGGTTAAATCCGGCGCGGCCCTGATCGGCGGATGCTGCGGCACTTCCCCCGCTCATACCGCCGCGCTCGGCAAAGCCGTGCAGGTCCTGCCGGCCGCCGGCGTCGGCTCTGGAAAATCCGGCGCGATATGCTCGCCGGGGGCGGTGCGCGTCATCGCGCCGGAAGCGCTGTTCACCGTGATCGGCGAACGCATAAATCCGACCGGCAAGAAAGCGCTGCAGGAGGAACTGCGGAAAGGCTGCACCGATATGATCTTCGACTTCGCGGTGCAGCAGGCCGAAGCGGGTGCGGGAATTCTGGATGTCAATGTCGGCATGGCGGGCATTGATGAAGCGAAGATGCTGCCGGAAGCGGTAAAAAGGGCGGTGCGGGCCGCGGATCCGCCGCTGTGCATCGATTCCACCGACCCGGAGGCCGTGGAGCGCGCATTGCGCGTTTATCCCGGCCGTGCTCTGCTGAATTCGGTTTCCGCCGAAAAAAAACGGCTGGGAAAAATCCTGCCGGTTGCCGCTAAATACGGGGCGATGATCATCGTACTTCCGCTTTCCGATGCCGGGGTGCCGGCGGATGCCGATGAACGGATGCGTTTAGTGGATGTTATATTGTCGGAGGCGGAAAAATACGGGTACTCCCCGGATGAGTGCTGCGTTGACGCGCTGATAATGACCGCCGCCGCCGATGCCGGCGCCCCTGAATGCGCCCTGGAGGTGATCGCGCGGTGCGCGGCCCGCGGCCTGAACACCGTATGCGGACTTTCCAACATCAGTTTCGGCTTCCCGGCGCGGCGGCTGATCAACCGCGCTTTTCTGGGAATGGCGATCGGACGGGGACTGAACGCTGCTATCGCCAACCCGCTGTTCAGCGAAGTAATGGAAACCGCCGCCGCCGGTGATGTGCTGACCGGGAGAGACTGCCATGCGGCCGGATTCATCGCTTCTTACGGCGCCGCGGAACCGCAGGCTGACCGCCGGACCGCGGCGCTGCCGCCGGATGAAATGCTGAAAAAAGCGGTGCTGGACGGCAATCCGGCAAAAGCGGCGGCGCTCGCCGTTGAGCTGCTTGATGCCGGCACTCCGCCGGAAACGGTGCTGAACGGCATACTCATACCGGCGATCACCGAAGTCGGCAACCGCTACGAGCGCAAACAGTTTTTCCTGCCGCAGCTGATCGCCGGAGCCGAAGCCATGCAAAGCGGAATCGCCGTGGTAGAGCCGCGGCTGACTGCCGCCGGAAAAGACCAACCGAAACGCAAGATCGTGCTCGCCACGGTGAAAGGGGATATTCACGATATCGGAAAAAACATCGTGGCGGTGATGCTGCGCAACTGTGATTTCGAAGTGATTGATCTGGGCAAGGACGTGCCGCCGGAAAAGATAATCGACACCGCGGTGGCCGCAGGTGCGAAAGTGGTAGGATTATCCGCTTTGATGACCACTACTTTGGGCGCGATGCGCGAAACAGTGGAGTGCGCCAAGAAACGCGGTCTGAAAGAGTTGTGCTTTCTGGTTGGCGGCGCGGTGGTGGATGCGGAATTCGCCGGGGAAATCGGCGCGGTCTATACACCAGACCCGGTCAGTACGGCGCGGGCCGCCGAGACGGCTTACGGCGGAACAGAAAAATAAACCGCATAATTTTTTATTTAAAGAAATAAAGGAAAATAACGGGAATTCTAACCGTTAACTGCAATCATGGCATACCGGATAGAAGATAAACTGGTCATAGCGGTGGCATCCAGTGCGCTGTTTCAGCTGGACGAGGCGGATGCCGTATTCCGCGGCGAAGGAGTGAAAGCCTACCGCGCCTATCAGCGCAAACACGAAAACGACATTCTGAAACCGGGCATAGCATTCCCATTTGTACACCGTTTCCTGTACCTCAACAAACTCTTTCCGCAGCGGCAGCCGGTCGAGGTGGTGCTGCTTTCGCGCAACGATTCCGACACCGGATTACGGGTGTTCCGCTCCATCGAGCACTACGGGCTGGATATCACCCGCGCCGCATTCACCCGCGGAGAATCGCCGTTCAGGTACATCGATGCCTACAACGTATCATTGTTCCTTTCGGCCAACGGCGAGGATGTGCGCGAGGCCATCCGCGAAAACCGGGCGGCCGGGCAGGTGCTGCCCAGTTCCGCATGGGATGATCCGGAAGATTTCGGACTGAGGGTGGCGTTTGATTTCGACGGAGTGGTTGCGGATGACAGCGCGGAAAAAGT
>JAZRUY010000143.1:0-1397 GCA_045598845.1 Victivallaceae bacterium | reverse complement strand
TCATCGCCGCCTGTTCGAAAATAACCGCCGGGAAAGTGCCGTTTTCAATCAAGATCCGCGCCGGCTGGGATAAGCCGGAGATACGGGAGAAACTGCCGGCCATGCTGGATGCCGGGGCGGCGGACACGGTGTTCTTCCATTTCCGCACCGTGCGCGAGGTGTACCGGGCGCTGCCGCGGGAAACCGCCGCGGAACGGTTCGCCGCCGCGGCGGAAATCTGCGCCGCCGCCGGAGCCGGACTGGTGCTGAACGGCGACATAAACACCGCGGATGACATCGCGGAACTGCGGAGTACCTTTCCCGGTATCGCCGGAGTGATGTGCGGACGCGGTCTGCTGCGCGATCCCGGTCTGCTGCGCCGGGCGCGGGGAGAAAAAAACATTCCGCCGCCGGAACAGGAACGGCAAAGGCTGTTCCATGCCGCCTGCCGGGGCGGGATTAACCGCAACAAGGCGATCGAACTAGGAAACTTCATCTGGAACGGCCGGGAAAACAACCCCTATTTCAACGAACTGGTAAAACTGCCGGAGCATGCGGTTTTCACCTGTTGACGCGCCGGTTGAAAAACGGCTTTGACTGCGGTTTTCGCTTGCCGCGGATTTGTTTTCAGCGGAAATTATGTTATGTTACGATGATTGTTATGACAGAAAACGCAGGATAAACTTTTCTGCGGACGGCAAGGAAACGGAGGGCGGAATCATGTCTTGTTTTTTATTGAAAACACACTGGATTAAAGCCTTGCTTCATTCAGTTGTCCGCCATAAATTCCGGTGGCTTGCCGGCGCTGCCTGTGTTTTTTTCAGCACTCCGGTTTATCACCAGTGGCTGTGCTGGCACATGATCCGCAACGGCGGATATGATTATGACGCCGAATTTAAATTATTGGAAGTTTTCTTTTGGAGCGGTTTTCTTGCCCCGGCAATTTTTTTCATCATCCTTCGCCGTTGGTTGTTGTCGGAGAAATGGATGCTGTTGTGTCTGGGGTGCATGCTGTACATGCTTCTGCCGGAATTCGGGCTGAAATCTCCGTATTGCGATCCCGGGCGCGTCGAGTCTTTTATGGATTACTGGTCGTACAAGGGTTTTGTTTGTATGATTTTCTCCGTTATAACGGCGCCGGAGTTGTTTTTTATCCACTTCGCGCTGCGCAATAAAAAGCGCCGGCTTCCGCTGCTCCGGCGGATTATTTCCCCTCTGGCGGCCGGATTGCTTTTTGCGGTTTTGGCGTTTTTTGTATGCTGGGCACTATCGCACATAGATTGTTGACAGCAAGTTTGAGTGTCCACGCTGCGCAAGAGGATGGTGTTGAAATCTCCCGGCAAAGAAAAGAAAGAAATATGCAAAATCATTCCAGAAAATGTTCAGATTGTCAAGATGATGTCGACGCCAGAATAAAC
>JAZRUY010000142.1:0-1496 GCA_045598845.1 Victivallaceae bacterium | reverse complement strand
CGCCGAATTCGACTATGCGGCCGCCGCTCCGGCCTTGCACGAGGCCGGTCTGCTGCGGCTGGATTGCGGCGCCGCGCATCGCCGGATGGGCTGGTACCCGGTATGGGATTTGCATGAAACGGTGGCCAGAACTTCGGACTGGTACCGTTGTTTTTATGAAAGCGGGGCGATCCGTACGGATGATGACATCCGCGCCTATTGTTCCGACGCGGCTGAAGCGGAGGCGGTATGGACAAAGTGAAATGCGACCTGCTGCGGCGGGAAATTCTGGATAAAGTGCGGGAATATTATGCCGCGGCGTTTGCCGGCCCGCAGACGTTCGCGCCGGGGGAAAGCCGGGTGAATTATGCCGGCAGGGTATTCGATGAGCGCGAACTGGTGAATCTGGTGGATGCATCGCTGGATTTCTGGCTTACCTACGGCCGTTTTTCCCGGGAATTCGAGCGCAGGCTTGCGGAATTCCTGGGAATAAAATATGCCCTGCTGGTTAATTCCGGCAGTTCGGCCAATCTGCTGGCTTTCGCGGCTCTGACCAGCCCTCTGCTGGGGGAGCGCCGCATCCGCCGGGGGGACGAGGTAATCACCGTGGCGGCGGCTTTCCCGACCACCGTCGCTCCGGCTGTGCAGTACGGAGCGGTGCCGGTTTTTATCGATGTCGATCCGGATACCGGGAATCTGCGGCCCGAATTACTGGAACAGGCGCTTTCACCGCGCACCAAGGCCGTAATGGCGGCGCACACACTGGGCAATCCGTTCGACGCGGATGCGGTAAGCGCGTTCTGCCGCAAACACGGCTTGTGGCTGATCGAAGACAACTGCGACGCCCTGGGGTCGCGCTACCGCGGGCGGCTTACCGGCACCTGGGGCGATATCGGCACTTCCAGTTTTTATCCCCCGCATCATATGACCACTGGGGAGGGCGGAGCGGTATATACCGATGATCCGCTGCTGAAGAAAATTCTGCTTTCCATGCGCGACTGGGGCCGGGAATGCTGGTGCGAATCCGGGGTGGATAATACCTGCCGGCATCGTTTCACCGGGCGTTTCGGCACGCTTCCCGCCGGATATGACCATAAGTATGTGTACAGTCATTTCGGGTATAATCTGAAAGTGAGCGATATGCAGGCCGCCGTCGGATGCGCCCAGCTGGACAAACTGCCGGAGTTCACCGCGGCCCGCCGTCGCAATTTTGATTATCTGCATGAGCGCCTGCGGGATATTCCGGCGTTGCGCCTGTTCCGCAAACTGCCGGACGCGGAGCCGTCGTGGTTCGGTTTCCTGATCACCGTGAATGAAAATGCCGGGTTCACCCGCAACGATTTGGCTGAACATCTGGAAAACTGCAAAATTCAGACCCGCAACCTGTTCGCCGGCAATCTGCTGCGCCATCCGTGCGCGCTGAATCTGAAAGCGGGGGACGATTTCCGGGTGTGCGGCGAATTGACCGGAACGGACACGATCATGAACAATTCTTTCTGGATCGGTCTTTATCCGGG
>JAZRUY010000141.1:0-3421 GCA_045598845.1 Victivallaceae bacterium | reverse complement strand
AACCAGAAGCGCGATCGACCGCGCCATGGGGGAAAAAGGCGATATCAACCTCAATCTGGTAAACGCGCAGCAGGCGCGAAGAGTGCTTGACCGGCTGGTAGGATATCAGGTGAGCCCGCTGCTGTGGTCGCGCCTGGGCCGCGGATTGAGCGCCGGACGGGTGCAGTCGGCCGCGCTGCGGCTGGTGGTTGAACGCGAACGCGCCATCGCCGGTTTCACCCCGGAGGAATACTGGCTGCTGACCGCCGATTTTCTCACCGGCGCGGAAACTTTCAAGGCGCGGCTGTTCAAAATCGACGGATCCGATTTCAAAATCGGCAATGCGGCGGAAGCAAACGCCGCGGCGGACGCGGTGGAACACGGCGGCCGCCCGGTTATTTCGGCGGTGGACCGCAGCAGTCACAGACGCGGCCCCAAACCGCCGTTCACCACCAGCACGCTGCAGCAGGCCGCCAATACCGCGCTGAAATTTTCCGCCACCGCCACCATGGGATATGCCCAGGTGCTTTACGAAGGCGTTGATATCGGCGAGGGCGGCACCGTTGGTCTGATAACCTACATGCGAACCGATTCGGTGGTGATATCCAAAGAGGCGCAGGCGGCGGCGAGGGAATTCATCGGACAAAAATACGGGGCGGAATATGTGCCGGAACGGCCGAATTTCTACCGCAGCAAGGCGGCGGCGCAGGAAGCGCACGAAGCGATCCGCCCCACGGATGTGCGCCGCACTCCGGAGATGATGAAACCGTACCTGACCCGCGAACAGCATAAACTGTACACGCTTATCTGGCGCCGTTTCGTCGCCAGCCAGATGACACCGCAGGTGTCGCTGGTGACCACCGCCGATGTGATGATCGACGGCGGCGACCGGCGCAAGTATGATTTCCGGGCTTCTTCCAGCGTGATAATTTTCCCCGGCTACGCCGTGCTGTACGGCGATGATGACCGGGATGAGGCTAAAACCGCCGCGCTGCCGGAGACGCTGAACGCCGGCGGCGATGTCCGGCTGGCCGGACTGGATAAAGCGCAGAAATTCACCGAACCGCCGGCGCGGTTCACCGAAGCGGCGCTCATACGGGAGCTGGAGGAAAACGGCATCGGCAGACCGTCCACTTACGCGTCGACACTGAGGATGATCATCGATGAACGGAAATATATCCGCAGGACGTCCGGACATCTGGTGCCTACGGAACTCGGCTGCGGAGTCAATGACTTTCTGGTCGGGGAAATGCCGGAACTTTTCAACGTCGGATTCACCGCCGACATGGAAAAGAAACTGGATGATGTGGAGGAAGGAAAACTCTCCTGGAAAGATATGCTGAGAGGATTTTACGCAAAATTCCAGCCATGGCTGCAGGAAGTTCATTCCAGGCATACCGCCCCCGGCGATACGGCCAGGGCGGTGGCGGCGCTGCTCGGAAAAGTAAACTTCGAACCCGGAGCCAAAATCGGCAAGCGGGTTTACAATGACGCTAAATTTTTCAGTTCAGTGAATGCCGCTCTGAACACAAAAGGCAATATCAGCGACAATCAGTTGTCGGCGCTGCTGAAACTGGTGGCGAAATACCGGAGCCAGATCCCGGACGAAGCGGTGAACTCGCTGCCGGAGGACGCGCGCGCCGCCGTCGCCGCGGCGGCCGGAGAAGCGGAAAAGCGTTCTGCGGATTATGCGAGTACGCATACCTCGGCGTCAGCCGAAGGAACCGCATATCTGAAACCAGTGTTCCAGGCATTCGAGGGAGTGAGGTTCGAACCGCCCCGCGCCGGGCGCCGTTTCTTCGACGAGGAAAAATTTTTCGCCTCGATAAAGAAGCAGTTTGAAAGCGGACGGGCGCTTTCCGACCGCCAGCTGCAGGTGTTGGGAAAAATGGCGGCCAAGTATAAAAACGAGGTAAAACCGGTGCCGGAACTGGCTAAACTGCCGGCTGCCGCCGCTCCGGACACTCCGAAAGCGGAAACGGATCGGGCGGTTCCGTCCGCCGGGGAAATTGATGCCGGAGCGCTGATAAAGAGGCTGGAAGCGGTAAAGGTGTGGAATCCGCCATCCGGCCGCGGCCGTTTCATATTCGATGACCGTAAATTTTTCGAGTCGGTGCGTAAACAGTTCGAGACCGGGCGCACGCTCTCTCCGAAACAACTGGCCGTGCTGGCGAAGATGGCGGATAAATATCAGGACGGAGCGGGAGATTAAAAAGTTTTGAAATCAGGAGTCGCGGTTATGGACGGAAACGACGGGATTGATTCACAGAACGGAACGGAAAAAAAGTTCAGGAAAACCGGAGGAAAAGGCGCCGCCGCATGGCGGATATGCAAACTGACCGGTCTGGCGCTGGCGGCCGTGCTGCTGCTGGCGCTCGCATTCCGTGATCCGCTGATTAAGTATGCCGGCTCGGCTGCGGCGTCCCGCATCGCCGGTGTGCCGGTGGAAATCGGTTCTTTTGAATCGTCTTTGCTGAAAGGCGAGATTTCATTGCACGATCTGCGCATCGCCAATCCGGAAGGATTCGTCCGCCGGGATTTTTTCAAACTCGGATATTTTCACTGCAAACTTGTGCCGTTTTCCCTGACGGGCAGGGTAATCAGAATCGAAGATATCACCGTGACCGGCACTGAAATAGATCTGGACACGCGGGGATCTGAAACCAATGTGGAAGTAATAGCGGATACGGTGAAACGCAATCTTGGAATCACCGGGGCAGTGGACGAAACTGAAACGGCGGAACAGGATGAGTCTGCCGCCGGCGGCAAAAAAGTGAAAATCGCCAATCTGGAGGTGCGCGACACCCGGTTCTGGATTTCCGACACCGCTTTCGGCACATCGCTGCCGGTGTTGTGCCTGCCGGTTCATCTGACCGGTATCGGCGGTGAAGACGGCGCCGGAATAATGAAATTGCTGAACGATGCTTACGATGCCGTCACCGCTGTCGCCTCGTCATCGCTTTCCGATGCCGTACGGGACGGGCTTTCCTCCGGTGCTGATGTAATCAAAGGCGGAGCCGGAATTTTAGACAACGGAATACGGAACGTCACAGAAGCGGCCGGAGGACTGTTCTGACGGCCGGCGGCGACGGGCTATTCTGATTTGCCGGCCCGCGGATGAGCGTGATCGTATGCGTCGTGCATCCGCTCGGTGCTGACATGAGTGTAAATCTGGGTAGTGCTTAGACTTTCATGACCGAGCAATTCCTGCACACTGCGCAGATCGGCGCCGTTGTCCAGCAGATGAGTGGCGAAGCTGTGCCGCAGTTTATGCGGGGTCAGATCCGGCGGCAGTCCGGCTTCGGTCAAATACTTTTTCAGCATGCGCTGAAAACTGCGCGCGCTGATGCGGCCGCCGAAACGGTTGCAGAACAGCGCTTCGGAAGTTATTCCGGCGGCGGCGCGCAGTTTCAAGTAATTTTCCAGCGCTGCCCGCGCACCG
>JAZRUY010000140.1:0-3985 GCA_045598845.1 Victivallaceae bacterium | reverse complement strand
GGAATGCGGCTGTGGTTGTCGAAACTGTCCACCGTCGACACATATTTCAGCATCTCCGGCCCCTGCACCGGCAGATCGGCCTTGGAGCCGCCGCAGAGAATGCAGACATCCGGCGCAACGGCCTTCAGCCATTCCTCCGGCTTGTCAATCGGCAGCACCGGCACACCGGAGACTTCCTTTTGCACCCGGGCTGGTGATCTGCTCACGATACCGGCGAGCATCATATCCTTGCTGCGTTCGAGCGCCAGACGCACTCCGCGCCCCACATTGCCGTAACCGGCTATCATAACCCGTACAACCGACATATCCGCATCTCCATTTTTTTGCTTCCGCGGCAATACCGCAATTTGCATAAAATAATATTCCGGAGTTTTTTTTTCAACAGCCGCATTGTGCGCTATATTATAACATAGTCATGCGTAATCAAGCGTAAAAACGGTGAAAATGACTACCCTGCCCCGGAACAAACCGAGTGAACGCGGAACTTCGGCGGTCGAAGCGCTGACCGCAGTGCTGATCATGGCGCTGCTGTTTTTCGGGCTGCTGCAGATCCGGCAGTGGTGCCTGACCGGATTGTTCTGCGATTACGCCTCCTATTACGCCGCCAAGGCGGTGGCGCTCGGCTACACTCCGCAGGCCGCTCTCCGGGCGGCGCGGGTGGCGGCCATGCCGGTCTGCGGACGGAGATACGGCGGCGAAAATCTTTCCCCGGCGGCGGCCGCGGAGCAGTATATGCGGTTCGGGGATCTGAGCGGAATCCGCTGCGAGTACTGGAACGGAAACGGCGGCGGCGCCCCGGAGTTACGGCTGCGGGGGGAGTTCGGCGGCGACGGGATGGCTTACACGTCAGTGACCATGGAAAACGCGCCTCTCATACATCCGCGGCTGTCCGTTCCGCTCGGCATTAAGAGACCTCCGGAACCGGGCGGCCGGGCCGCGGTGTTCAACTACTCCGGCGAACTGCTGAAATGAAGCGGACCCGCGGAACAGGTGAATCCGGGCAGGTGCTGGCGGCCGGTGTGTTCATGCTGCTGGCGCTGCTGCTGGCGCTGCTGCTGATTTTTGACGTCCATAATATTATCCGGGCAAAACTGAAAGTGGAGACCGCGACCCAGGCGGCGGCGCTGGCCGGGGCGGAATGGCAGGTGAAAACCCTGAATATGATCGGGGAACTCAATCTGATCAAGGCCTGCGGAACGCTGCTGGAAGACTCCCCGGTATGGGGGAATTCGGCCGGAACCGCGGCGGCGCGGTCGGAAATGCTGTCCGAGATGCAGATGCGCGCCGCGTTTCTCGGCCCGCTCACCGGTTTCGCGGCGGCGCAGCAGGCGGCCAAGATGAACGGCATGCCGGCGCAGTACGATGCGGCCGGATATATAGAAGGATTGAAACTGGCGGCGCAGTATAACCGGTCCGGCGATACCGCGAACCGCTACAAATGGGAAAAACCGTACCTCGAAACCCTGTCCGCCATCAGTTCGGGAGGGCTGGCGGTGCTGCCGAACATCAACACCGGATCGCTGCCGGATATAAGGCCGCCCCAGCTGGCGTCAATGTCGCTTTACAGAGAAATCGAACTGCACCGCCGGGAGATCGCCGCCGGAAAAACCGCCGGTCAAAGCGGATGGCGCGGCACGGTTTATCCTTTTGTCACCAAGTGGAACGATGAAGATTTCAAAGGCAGATTCTGGAGCATGTCGTCGGCGCTGAACGGCAAAAGCATAAATCAGAGCGATATTTATTCCCCCGGCATCGGTTATTCGGGGAGCGCGGCGGAATACTCGGTTTCCCGCCGGACGATCGGCAGCCTGCTGCGGGAGCCGTATCAGCCCTATGCGGACCGGGACCTGCCGGACGGGCTGCGTTTCGCGGTGTACGACCCGGACGTCTGGGATGCGGAAATTAGCGACGAAGGCTGGTTCGACGGGTCGATTCTGAGGGGGGCGGTGAAGGAGCGCTACCGGTACACCGGACCGTTCGCCTACGCCGAGTCGGGAGTCAAAACCGGAACCGTCGGCAACTTCACCGCTTCGCGCTCCGGAATTCCGGCAAGCGGCGGGCGGGAAATCCAAATCGGCGGCGGAATTGATTCCGACTCCGAAACGGAGCGCCCGGGAGCGGTCGCCAAACCGCTGGGCGGGCTGAGCGGCGACCTGCCGCCGAACGCGGTGCCGCTGGTACTGCCGGTATTCAAAAGCGCGGCGCTGATTCCGACTTTCATGCCGCCGCGGCTGCATGTGATGAACACCGATAACGCGCCTCTGCTGCGTTTTCTCAATTGGCTGGACAAACAGGATTCGCTGTGGGTTTACAGCGCGCCGCCGCCGGCCGGCACGGAAGTTTACCTCGATGCCCTCCGCACGCTGGCAGACGGCAAGGGGTTCCGGTACTACGGCTGGAATCCCGGATTCAACGCGGAGCGTTTCGACGCGATGTACCGGAGGAGAGTATCCGAATTATTCGGGAATGCGGAAATCTGTTACTCCGGCGACAACCCGGCCGGGGCCGGATGGCTGCAGCAGCCGCAGCTTTTCACCGCGGCGGCCGGCGACGGCAAAAAAACTTCCGCGAAAGTGAGAGATTACGTCAACGGCGGAACTGCGGTGCGCTATTTCAAGGGCGGGCATTATATCGTGACGGATTCCAGGGGGCACATCGTCACCAACGATGAAATCGATCCGACCGTTGTATATGACATTTCAGGCGGAAACGGTCCACCGGGCCGGGGATTCGGCGGCACGGTCCGCGGCGCCGACACCAAAGAACTGCCGAGGCGGTTATGACGCGGCGGCCGACGGACCGCCGCCTGGAATCCGGCCAGGCATTCACCGAACTCGCGCTGCTGCTGATCGCGCTGGCGGCGGCGGCGCTGGGAATGCTGTTCGTTTCCGCATTATGCCTGCAGGACAACCGGGCGCTGCTTTCCGCACGGGAAAACGCGGACCGCAACGCCGGTTCCGCCGCCGCAGTTTCACCGCCCAATGAAATCCGCACCTGGAGGTACGCTCCGGCGGACGGGATTACGGGAGAGAGCGGACTGCACATTCCGTTCACCTTCCGTGATGTTCCGGTTTACGGCGGCGCGGCGGCGGCGGGAATCGCCAACCGGATGAATTCGGCCGCCGATTCCAACGGAGGAACGCTTTATCATTACCGCCGGCTGCGTCCGTCCGACCTGAACCAGGCGCAATTCGCGGATGACGGATGGAATATAACCAACGCGGCGGATGCCGCAGGACTGGCGGAGGGGACACCGTACGAAGACGATACCGTGGAAAGATTCACCGCCGGTTACAGCGGAGGAAAATCCGCCGCCATGCGCGGCGCTTTCCGGAAACTGTTTTCGGCGGAAGTGGAAAAAAACATCATATCGGAAAGCATATCCAACCGCGTCTATATGCCGAAAAGGAGAAAATAAATGGGAATCTGCGTTATCAATACCGGCAGCGAACTGCTGGCCGGACATGTGCTTAACAGCAATCTGAATTTTTTCGCGCTGGAAGCCGGCAAGGCCGGACGCACGGTCAAATGCGCGCTCACCGCCGGCGATGCCGCTTCCGATATTTCCGGGGCGCTGGCGGCGGCGCTGAAATTCGCCGACACCGTTGTCATATCCGGAGGCATGGGCGCCACCGATGATGACCTTACCGTCGCCGCGGTCAGCCGTTTTTTCGGACTGAAACTGCTGGAAAACGACGCCATGCGCGCGCATGTGGCCGATTTCTGGAGCCGCCGGCATCTGGGGCGGCCGCCGAAATGCGTGTTCCGGCAGGCGCTGCTGCCGGAAGGAGCGGATTTCATTCCGAATGACAACGGGTCAGCCTGCGGCATGGTATTCGAAACCGTATATGATCACCGGACGAGGCAGATATTCATTCTGCCGGGGCCGCCGCGGGAATTCGAACCAATGGTGCGGAATCATGTCGCCGCGCTCCTGCGCCGCGGCGGCCGGACCACGGCGAATTTCCTGGTCGCCGGCAAGGGG
>JAZRUY010000139.1:0-5149 GCA_045598845.1 Victivallaceae bacterium | reverse complement strand
TATGCCAGGCGATGGTTTCCCCTTCGCGGTCAGGGTCCGATGCCAGATATATTTCATCCGCCCCCGCGGCCGCCGTCTTTATCTTCTGGAACGCGGCTCTCCCTTTGTCGGTGTAATAATATGCCGGCTCGAATCCGTTGTCGATATCCACGCTGAGTTTGCTCTCGTGCAGATCGCGGATATGACCGTTGGAAGCGACGATATTGTAACCTTTGCCCAGCATCTTCGCAATGGTTCTGGCTTTGGTCGGAGATTCTACTATCAGAAGTTTTGACATTTACCCGGTTTCCCCCATGGATTTTCATTATCGCATTGCGCGCATACGGGCGCATACGCATTGAAAATATGTTAACACCGTTGTCTTGCTTCTGTCAAGTGCCGCCGCGAAAAAACACGATAAAATCAGCCTCGGGTTGCATTTGCATTCCGCGCGGGGCATATTATTATTCGGGAAAATATTTGGAAAAAACAATGAAGTTTATCACGGAAACGGAATCAGCGATGCGTAAATTCAGATTGCGGATGTTGTGCGGAGCGGCGGTGTTGCTCGCGGTTACCGGATGCGCGGTTGCCGATATGGAGGTTCTCGCTCCCTGCGATATTACCGCTGACGAGCTCGATGACCGCATAACCGCGGTGACGGACCGCAACGGTGTTTTTGCCCAAGCGGAAAGTCTGGTGCAGGAACAGGTGATTACCGATGAGGATGGCAAGGAGTCCCTGGTGGTGGTGAAATACCGCAAGCCGGATAAAATCAGCATAACTGTGTACGAAGACAACCGCCCGTTCAGCAAACTGGTCATCAACGGCGACCGGGGCTGGGTTACCGATTTCAGCCGGCGCACTACTTCCGGGATCGGGGAAGATGCCGTTGCCAATCAGAAATTTTTCAACGAAATTATGGCCCCGGATGCCGATTACAGCGCTATTTTCAGCGATTTGAAGGTAGAGGAGTGCGCCATAGGGGATGAGCATTACTATAAACTCACCTGCTTTTCCCCGGAATTGCCGCGGCCGATTGAAATTTATGCCGACCGCGGTGATTTTACCGTCCGCCGGCTGCGCGGCCGTACCGCCACCGAGCCGCGGGTGGATTACGATGTGCGCATCCTGCGGTACGAGGAACACGATTCTGTCATCGTCCCGATGGAGATGGAGACGGTGATGAACGGAGTCCGTCAGCGCACCGTCATCATAAAGTATCTGCTCAACGTTCCGGTTGACGAGCAGGAATTCCTGCCCGCTTCCGGTATCGGCTCAACCGCGGATTAAGCGGATTCTTCAGCGGTTATAAAAAAACGGACCGGTGACGGTCCGTTTTTATCATCGTTTTCCCGGTGGTCAGATCCGGAAGATGCCGTAACTGCGGCCGGCGGCTTTTACCGTTCCTCCCGCTTCCAGGGTCACTCCGCTGCCGCCGACCTGAATTCCGCTTTTGATTCCGCGCAGCCGGAACTCTCCCGGCGCGGCGCTGGAATTGATCACCACCAGCAGCCGTTGCTTTCCCTTCGAGCGCACATACGCCACCGGCATCGTGTCGCGCTTGAGATATACGGTTTCAATCGCGGCGTCATTGTCCAGCGCGGCGTATTTTTTACGCAATGCGATGAGTTTCAGCGTTTCATTGTAGATGATATTTTTACCGGCCAGGGCGGAGGCCGCGCAGGGCGCCCCTTTCCGCTTGTCCACCGGCAGATACAGTTTTTCGGCGGGTGCGGAGGAGAATCCGCAGTTCTTCGATTTGCAGTCCCACTGCATCGGGGTGCGCGATCCGGTCCTGGCGTCGCCGCCTTCCTTGGAAGGCAGTTCCCGCTGGTAGCGCATGCCGATTTCATCGCCGTAATAGATGAACGGGCAGCCCGGGAAAGTGAGCAGCATCGCTATTTTGGTGACGGTGTTTTCCGGCGAACCGAAAAACGACAGCCGCGGATTATCGTGGTTGCCGGTGAAAAATCCCACATAGCCCTTGCGTCTGGTCCTGCCGATCAGTTCAGTCAGCTGCCGGATCGGTTTCGCCGGGTCCTTATGTTCATTTTCGGCTGTAGCGGTCATAGCGGGATCCACCCCCTCCCCCGTCATCCAGTCGCCGGAACGCCACAGATTGGTGGAGGGCGGGAAATCGATATGGAAACCGGCTTTCAGCGCGCGCTCCGGATTGAACCATTCCGAAATAAGCACATTTTCCGGATAATCCCGGTCGAACATCTTTCTGACCCCCTGCCAGAATTTGATCGTGAGCCGCTGATCCTTGTCGCGCTTGATGATGCTGGGCGCCATATCCACCCGGAATCCGTCCGCCCCCATATCCATCCAGAACCGCATCACTTTGATCATCTCGTTGCGGGTGGCCTCGCAGCGTGGGTCGTCGTAACGCAGTTCCCACGGGTGCCTGATTTTCGCATAGCCGTAGTTCAGCGCCGGCTGAACCGCGAAGAAATTGGCAAGATAACTGCCGCGCTGGCACCATCCGGACACGAAATAATCATCCCATGAGCTGCTGCCACGGTAGCCCAGCTGCGGGCACCACACATAGTAGTCGGAATACTTGTTCGGCTTCAGCTCGCAGGATTTTTTGAACCATTCGCATTCCAGCGAGGTGTGCCCGCTCACCAGGTCCAGTACTATCTTAAGTCCTTTTTCGTGCGCCGCCTTGAACAGCCGTTTCGCATCCGCGTTGGTGCCGTACCGCGGCGCGACCTTGTAGAAATCCGTCACATCGTAGCCGGCGTCGCGGAAAGGCGAATCGTACCAGGGGTTGAACCAGACGGCATCCACTCCCAGCCCCTTGATATAATCCAGTTTTTCAATTACTCCCTGGATATCGCCGATGCCGTCCCCGTTGCTGTCGTAAAAACTCTGGGGGTATATTTCGTAGAAAACCGCTTTTTTCAGCCATTTCGGCATGATCATCTTCCTTTCCTGAACAGTTGGTATCGGTGATTCCGGCGCTTACACCGTTTCCGGACTATTATAACGCGGCAAACGGCTAATGCCAAATCCTGGCTTAATAAAAAAATCCCGGGCTCATCGCGAGTCCGGGAAAAACGGCGGTCTTACCAAGGCAGTTTGAACGCCTTCACCAGATCCTGCACCTGTTTCCTGTTGATCGGGGTCATGCCGCCCAGATTCGGAGCGGTGATCGTGGCCTGCGCGCTGAATTCCGCCACTTCCATCCGGTCGAAAGCCTCCAGCGGACTCTTGCCGACGCTGATCACCCCTTCGTTCTGAACCAGCACCACCGGATAGCGGGGCGAGAGTTTTTTCAGCAGATCTTCCGCTTTGCCGTACGCGCCGGAGAATTTGAAGTCCGGCATTTCCCGCAGCATGATGTAGCTCTCCGGAATCACCAGCGGATTGAATTCAGTATGCGATACCGCATATCCCGTCAGGCAGGGCGGACGGGCGATAATCAGGCTGTTGATTTCCGGATAACGGTCGAACACCAGCTTGGCGAACCAGGCGCGGGCGTCCGGCCGCTTGCCGGATTCGATTTTTTTGCCTTTTATCAGCACGAAATCTTCTATATCCGGCTTGCCGCAGTCGAATTCCGCCGGATTGATGATAAAGGAATCCTTCCCGGTGCGCGCCGCATAGACGCCGTCCGCGGCTGTGAAAATCCTGCGCCCGTAGCAGCGTGCGCACAGTTTCACCAGCGCCTGCCGCGCCTCGAGTTCATCGGCGGAGCGTTCCGCCGGGGTGAAAGCGCCTTTGAACGCTTTCGCGTTGCGGTCGGCCGCCGCTTCGGCGATCTGCCTGGCGGTCAAAGTATGCACCCCGCCCAGCCGGATGGCGTTCATCTGCATCTCGGCGCAGAAAACCAGGGTTTCGAACCGCTTGAAGGCTTCCAGCAGAGTTTTGCCGGCCACGCAGGCGCCGTGATTGCGCAGCAGTATCGAGTTGCGGCCGTTCCTGAATTCCTTGGAAACTTTTTTACCCAGCGCTTCGCTTCCGGGCACATCGTATCCGGCGAATCCGATATCGCCGCAGATGCCGGCGGCTGAGGCGATAATCCCGGTGTCCGGCACCTGCCCCGCCACGCTGAACGACACCAGCACCGGCGGATGGGCGTGCAGAATCGCCTTCACATCCGGGCGCATCTTGTAAATGGAGCGGTGGAAAGGGTACTCGCTGGACGGCTTATGCGGTCCGGTTATGGTGCCGTCCGGCTTCACGCACATGATATCCTTGCGGGTGAGAGTTCCCTTGTCGATTCCGCTCGGGCTTATCCACATATTGCCGTCGCCGTCCATAATCGACAGGTTGCCTCCCGAAGTCGTGGTCATGCCGCAATCATAGATGCGCTGCATAATTTCGACGATCTGGTCGGCCGGATGCATGAATTCTATCTGTTCCATTGAAAACCGGGCTCCTTTCCTTAATAATAAAACCGCGTTTTCCGTCTTGTCCGGAATCAAATATATCCTCCGCCGCGCGCTTAGGCAAACTCCGGTCCGGCTTTGTAAATCCGGGCGGTTTATGCTATATTAAACGGTAAAGAAAAAGACTGATTTCGGGGCGGAACAGACTGTTTCCGCCGTATTTTTTAAGCAGAGGATACGTTGATAATGAGAGAACTCCGGAACATCGCCATCATCGCGCATGTGGACCACGGCAAGACGACTCTGGTCGATCAGATTATGCGCCAGGCCAGGATTTTCAGGGAAAACGAAGTGGTCGCCGACTGTTTTCTTGACAATAACGATTTGGAGCGCGAGCGCGGCATCACCATCCTTTCCAAGAACATCAGCATCGAGTACAGGAACACCAAGATCAATGTCATCGACACCCCCGGGCACAGCGATTTCGGCGGTCAGGTTGAGCGGGTGCTCAAACTCGCCGACGGCGTCATTCTGCTGGTGGATTCCGCCGAAGGGCCGATGCCGCAGACCCGGTTCGTGCTGGACAAGGCCCTGCGGCTGAATCTCCGTCCGGTGGTGGTCATCAACAAAATCGACAAGCCGGACGCCAGGCCGACCGAAGTTTACAACAAGGTGTTCGATCTGTTCTGCGAACTCAACGCCACGGACGAGCAGCTGGATTTCCCGCTGCTCTACGCCTCCGGCCGCGACGGGTGGGCGGTGCGCGGTCTCAAGGATGAGCGCAAGTCGATTTTTCCGCTGCTCGATGCGATTCTGGAATATGTGCCGGC
>JAZRUY010000138.1:0-9856 GCA_045598845.1 Victivallaceae bacterium | reverse complement strand
GCTTCGTCTTTCAACATTCGCAATTCGCCGGTTGAATTCCGTCCGCCCGGAAAAGACTCCAGTGCCGGAATGATTTTTATTCCGTATTTCTCACCCAGTTTCAATGCCCGGTCCAGTGCCGGTAATTCCCTCTCCACCGCGGATTTGAATCCGGAAATATCCGCAGGAGCGGAATTGTCCGGGCAAAGCCGGCAACGCGCGGCACCCGCATTGCGTTTGCGGAGCAACTTGAAATTATCCTCGGAAATTTCCGGCGCGGACAAGGCTACTCCGCGCATTCTTCCGGCACGGTATACCGCATCGCTGTAACTGATTTCCGCATCTCCTTCGTCAGGGCGGTCAACCTGAAAATCACATACAGTAAAGGAGGCCAGATCGATATCCGCATTGCCGCCCTTGTCGGCGATGACGAAATCCAGCCCGGCGGAAACGATTTCCCGCGGCAGTACGCCGACCGGAAACAGGGCAGTCTGCCAGCCACGGTTTTTGCCGTCCGTTACCGCCAGCACATCCCTGCGGACGGCATTGTCTCCGGATGACGAACGGAAACACATCCGCAACCGTCCGGAGGCGCACTTGCACCGTATCTGTATTCCTATATTTTTTCCGCGGAAAGAATCAAGCCGGTCGCCGATGTCGAAATGCGCGGTTTCCCCGGCGGCGCTACCTGAGATGGTCAGGCAAAGCTGTTCCTCCCGGTTGGTATTGTCCGTTGCGCTGTCGCCTGTGGAATAGGCATCGCTCAGATACCGCCAGCGCACTTTCCCGTTCTCCGGCATGGTTAAGGCGGCGGTCGGCATCCCGTCAAAGCGCATTTTGTCAAGCATGAACAGCGCACAGGCATTCTTGCGGCCGCGGAGACTGAAATCGAGATAGACTTGCTTTAATTGCTCCGGCAGACGGCGGACGGCAAAATACAGATTGCGCTCCCGGCCGCTTCCGTCATACAAGGACTCGTGTTTGACCCGGATTTCGGCGCCGTTTTCACCGACGGCCACCAGTTCCGCCGTTATCCCGTCGCCATTTGTTTCCGGGCGGATGGTCCAGGATGAAATCGGAATGTAACCGGAAAACTCCTTCCCGGCAAACGGCAGCGCAATCTCGGTGATATCCAGTCTTGCCGAAGATTGCGGCGAAGCTGAGCTCACTAATTCATTTATAAAAACACTTTGAGTATTGTACACAAGCCGTGCGCCGCTTCCGAGTTTCAGTTTTTCGTGCGCCAGCAGTTCAGGCGCTTCAACTACTGTAAACCCGCTGATCAAAAAATCCGCAGTCGCGGCGCAACGCTCTACCGCCAGCGTCAATTTGGCATTTTTTATTTCCGCCGGCAGTTTCGGTGTGATCAAACTCAGCATCGCCTGTTTTCCCGGGTCGGTCGGCCGGGATTCCGCTCCGCTGTCAGCGATGCTGTTGCCGTTGATGCTCAGCCGCATTTTTGCTCCGGCATTCAGATCCGCCGACTGTTCCCCTGTATAAACCAGCGGTATGGAAATGATAATCTGCTTGCCGGCGGATCCGCGCAAAACGGGGGCGATGTCAATTGAAACCGAACCGGACGGGGCAGAGGCGGACGTTTCCATTCGTATCTGTTCTGAATCCGGACTTTTTATTTGAAAACCGTATTTGCCTTCGCCGGACCATTCATCCCAGGAACGGGCGCATAATCCTGAATCAGGTTCGACAGTACAGGAATCCAAGTCGAATTCCACGGTGCCGCCGCTGTCCTGCAGCCCGAGCAGTAAATCTATTTGCCCGTAATTATCCATTACTTTGAAATGCATGACGAGATTCGTCCACTCGGAATATGTGCCGTACAACTCGTATTTAGGCGACGGGTAGCTCTCCGTGCCGTCCGGCGCGATCTGATGGATCATAAACTTGATGCCGTTGCAGTTCAGCCGCGCCCGTGAAACTTCAGAACTCCGCATTTTTATCTGCATTCTGACATATTGCCCGGCATATTTGCGCATCTGCTCGCTCAAATCGGTTTTTGCGCCGAAAGTATTATCGCTCTGCGGAACTCCGCCGGTGAATTTGTAGATGCGGTGTCCGTTTTCCTCACGGATGTCATGAATTCCGTTTTGCAGCCGAATCATTTTGTCAAAAGAAACCTGTTCTGCGGCAAGCGGGAGAAAAATGCTTAATAATCCGGACAAAAACAATATTTTCCGCATCTGCGTATCCTCTTTTGAATAAATAAGGGAACTCAGAAATTTTCCGCCAGATAATCCACCGCGTTACGGAAGAATACCGCACCCTCGCCTTCCGCGGGAAGGTTGCCGTCCGCCTTGCGGGCGGTCCAGTCCGGAGCATTGTAGGGTGAAAGGAATGCCTCCGGGTGCGGCATCAGTCCGAACACTCTTCCGGTGGGATCGCAGATGCCCGCGATGTCGCGCAGCGCTCCGTTCGGATTTACCGGAAATTTTCCGTCTGCCGGTGTTCCGTCCGGATTTACATATTTGACCGCGGCGAGATGGCGGCGTTCGATTTCGTTCATCACCGTGTCATCGGCGACGAATTTTCCCTCGCCGTGGCGGAGCGGCAAACGCACTTTACCGATGCCGCGGGTGAATACGCACGGCGATTCCGGGTCGGCTTTCAAAGTGCACCAGTCATCGCGGAATACTCCGCTGTCATTGTGTGCCAACGCGGCGGTTTGGGTGAAATAATCGCCGTCCAGCGCCGGAACCATGCCCAGACGGGTAAGCGTCTGGAATCCGTTGCATATACCTATAATCAGTTTCCCGTCGGCGATGAATTTTTCCAACTGGTCCCGCAACCGGAATTTTACCCGGTTGGCGAAGACGGTGCCGGACCCGAGGTGGTCTCCGAAGCTGAATCCGCCGATGAAAGTCAGAAAATGGTATTCGTCCAGCCGGTGTTTGCCGGCAATCAGGTCGTTCAAATGCACCAGTTCAGGATTGGCTCCGGCAAGACGGCAGGCGGCGGCGGTTTCGTTTTCACAATTGAGACCGAATCCGGTTATCACTAGAACCTTGACGTCGGATTTTTTCATATTGACAGCTCCGTTTAGTTTATTTCTGGCCGCGGTTTATTGCGGAATCAGGTATGGTAATCTGCATTGATTGTAACATATTCATGGGAAATATCGGATGTCCAGACAAAATATTCCGCCGCACCGGCATGCATATCGGCGAGTACGGTAAATTCGCTTTTTTTAACTATTTCCGCCAAAATGCTTTCCGCGGTTCCGGCATCGCCGCCGTTTTTCACCACCGGAATATCGTCGTACATCACATCCACTTTATCCGGATCGAATTCCACTCCGGCATAGCCCAGCGCGGCCACTACACGTCCCCAGTTGGGATCGTTTCCGAACCAGGCGGTTTTACAGAGCAGGGAATTGGCTACTGACTCCGCCAGCCGTTTCGCGTCATTTTCAGAAGCGGCATGGACGATTTTCACCGTCACGAACTTAGTCGCGCCTTCGCCGTCGCGCACCATGGAGCGTGCCAATCTCCCCATCAAATCAGTCAGCGCCTCTTTGAAGATTACGGTTTCCGGAGTCCCGGGCTGCAACCGGATTCCGGATCGGCCGTTGGCCATGATCACCACAGTGTCATTGGTACTCATGTCGCCGTCCACTGTGATCCGGTTAAAGGACTGTTCCGCTCCATTTGTCAGCAGTTCCTGCAGCAAGGCATTGTCGGCATCGGCGTCTGTGGTTATATAACAGAGCATAGTCGCATGCGGCGCATGCAGTTCAGGATTTATCATTCCGGCACCTTTGGTCATTGCTCCTATGGTTACTTTTACTCCTCCGATATCCACGCTTACAGCGGCGGTTTTAGGAACGGTGTCGGTAGTCATAATCGCCCGGGCGGCGGAATTCCCCCCGTCCGCGGATAGCGCCGCGGCGGCCAATGCGATTCCGCGTGCTTCGATGTCCATCGGCATCTGTTCGCCGATGCGTCCGGTGGAAGAAACCAATACTTCTTCAGGACGGATATGCAGTGCTTCCGCCGCCAGTTCACAACTGCGTTCGGCATTGAGCAAGCCTTTTTTTCCGGTACAGGCATTGGCATTGCCGGAATTTATCGCCGCTGCGCGGATTTTGCCGCCGGCCAATACCCGTTTGCGGTCGAGCAGTACAGGTGCGGCGGCGAATACGCAACTGGTAAACACTCCGGCGAACGCGGCCGGAGTTTCGCTGTAAAGTAATGCAAAATCCGGAGCGCCGCTGCGTTTAAATCCCGCGGTTACGCCTGCGGCGAGAAATCCGGGAACCGAGGTTATCGAACCGTCCGGCAGATATGTGAAACCGCTACCGCTCATTCCACCCCGCCTCCGAAAACCGCTTTCACATTGATCGAGATGCCGCCTCTCGGCCGGAACTCTCCAATGACTTCCGCGCGGCGCGGCCGGCATTCCTTCACCACCGCATCGAGGATAGTGTTTACCGCTTCTTCGTGAAAAGTGTTGTGATTGCGAAAGCTGAACAGATAAAGTTTCAGAGATTTGCTTTCGATGCACCGTTTGTCCGGCACATAGCGCACCCGGATATGTCCGAAATCCGGTTGACCGGTTACTGGGCATAAAGAAGTGAATTCCGGACAGTCGAATTCAATCACATAATCGCGGTCGGCATACAGATTTTCAAATGATTCCAGATGCGCTTCACCCGGCTTCCCGGGGTATTTGCGTTCAGACGCTTTCAGCAGGGTTAAACTGCTGAATCTTTCTTCCGGTTTTGTATCCGCCATTGCATTGCTCCCGACTGTATTTTACGGCATAGTGCGCCGCCGGTTGATTATCAGATTTGGCCGGCATCCCCGGTCTTTGTTTTTTAAGGAGTAAAATAGCATCTGTTTCGCCTTATTTCGATAATAAACCGGAAAAAACACTGATTTTTCTTGAAAAACGATTTTTCAGTGTATATATTGCGAATGTATTTGTGTTCTCTGTAAGACTAAAAGCGTTTCAGACATAATAGTTTAGAAATGGTGGTAAAGATGAAATTCAGCAGACTTTTTATGGCGGCGGCAATCATCGGGATTACATTGTTCTGCGTTTCCGGGGTCAAAGCCGAGGATTCGTGGAGATATGTGCGAGAGAAAAACTGGGCGCTCAAGCCGGTGGAGAAACTCGGCCGCGGCATTGCCAATGTCGCGTTCAGCCCGATGGAACTGCTGATGAAGACTCATGATATTGATGACGATGAAGGTCATATCGCCGCGCTCACCAAAGGAGTGTTGACCGGAGCGACGTTCACAGTGGCGCGGGTAGTTGTCGGGGTGGTGGATATCGCAACCTTTCCGTTCCCGTTGCCGGACTGCCCGGAAGACGAGATGGATGCCGGGTGGGGTTACGGACCGATTCTGCGTCCGGCCTGGGTGGTCGATGCCGGGCATAACTGGGGTGAATTCTTCTTTAACGAGAATAGCCTCGTGCGGGCCGATTACTGATTGCCAGGTTCAAGAACGTTTGAGGCGGAGCGACTTTCAGCGCTCCGCTTTTTTTGCCGGGCAATATGGTTGCTTACATATTTTTCAGGAAATGAGGGATATACTGCCGTGTTGGAAAGGCGGGTTTACGATTTTCCGTCCGCTCTTCTTTTTTGTTCCTCTGCCCGCATGATCATTTCCGCCGGGGTCAGATATTTTTTTTCGGCATTGCATTTACGGCATGCCACCACCATGTTTCCCCGGGTGCTGCGTCCTCCTCGTGAAACCGGCACGATGTGATCCAGAGTAAGCTCTTCCGGTGGAAAAGTTTCTCCGCAATAATAGCATCTGCCGCGGCGGAAGAGCTCCTTGAAATAAGGTGTGTTGCGCAATTCTTTGGCTTTGGCGCGTTCGCGTCGGATATGGACGGGGTCGGCGTTGATTTCTATCCAGTCATCCATGGTGAACGGACGAAGATGATTATATTCCCGGAGTATAACGGCCTGTATCCAGCACTTGGCGAAGCGCGTGCGCTACTACCGGCAGACGGTGCGGCTTGGGTAAAAATCCGCATGCGCCCTGTTCCATCAAATCCTGCACCTCTTCCTGCGACACAAAGCCGCTGGAAAGCAGTATTCTGGCATCGGGATCAATTTCCCGGATACGCGAAAAAGTGGCATGCCCGCCCTGTTTCGGCATAATCATATCTAGCAGAACCACATTTACGCCGCCCGGATTGGATTCATATATTTCCACCGCATCGAGACCGTTTTCGGCTAAAAGCACAGTATAGCCGAGTCTTTGCAGCGCTTCAATCAGAAAATCCCAGATCGTTTCATGATCGTCTACTATCAATACGGTTTCAGTACCGCGGGGAAGTTCATCCATAATTCTATTCCAGACTCCGTCAATGCTGAAGTAAATTGCACAAAAAACTCCGTCTGCTATATTATGTACTTAACGAGTGAAAAATGCAACGGATTCCCGATAAAAAATTCATGAAAAACGAAAAACTAAACCAGGTTTGCCGCCGGGCCGGAGCGGCTATTGCCGAATTCGGCCTGATCGAATCCGGCGACCGGATTCTGATCGGTTTGTCCGGCGGCAAAGACAGCTGGGTGCTCTGTCACGTGCTGCATGCTTTGCAGCGTAAATCTCCGGTGAAATTCGAATTGACCGCCGCCACATTCGATCCCGGATATCCCGAACTGCATACCGATGCTATCGCAGGTTACTGTTCCGCGGCCGGCTGGGAATATTCCCGCATCAGTATGGACATCGGTTCCATGCTGGATGAAGATAAATCAGGCAAAATCCCGTGTGTGATGTGCTCCCGTCTGCGGCGCGGCCGTCTCTACCGGCTGGCACGGGAAAAAGGCTGTAACAAGTTAGCGCTCGGACACCATTTGGATGATATCGTCACCGGATTGCTGATGAGCATGTGCCGCGGTCACGGCGCGGCGCCGATGCGGCCGAAGATGCGTTCGGAAACCGCGGAGCATATTACGGTGATAAGACCTTTATGCACTTCCGGAGAACAGCTGATCGCCGCCGCGGCGGAGGAATTGGATTTACCGCTCTCCGGCGGCTGCCCGTATAAATCCAGACTGCAAAGCGGAGACCGGGAATTCTTTCGCGGCATTGTCAGACTTTTGGAAGAACATAATCCTAACCTGCACAGTGATATTCTGCACTCGCTGTTTTCAAGCGCGGCTTGCGAGTGACTGCGCCGGTTTATTTTTTCTCCTTTTTCAAACCGCGGATGCGATCGCGTATATCCGCCGCCCGCTCGAATTCCAATGCCTCCGCCGCCTCCCGCATTTCTCCGGTCAGTTCGTTTATCAGCGCTTCCAGATCCTCCTCCGCCAGTCCGATTTCCGCCACTTCGGTAATGTCGCGGAAAGTATGTCCGGCCAGTACCGGTTCCGCTTTTTTCCCCTTGACAGCGGATACGGAACGCGGTGCGGCGGCAGATATAATTTCCCCGATATCAGTTACCGTTTGTTTCAGCACAGTGCGCGGTACGATATGATGCTCGGCATTATAACGCTTTTGCCTTTCTCGCCGGGCGGCTGTTTGTTCTGTCAGTGACTGGATGGCAGGGGTCAGTTTATCGGCATACAGGATTACTCTGCCGCCGGCATTGCGGGCGGCGCGTCCGGCCGTTTGTGTCAGGCTGCGTTCCGACCGTAAAAAACCCTCTGTGTCGGCATCCAGAATGGCCACCAGCGCTACTTCCGGTAGATCCAGCCCTTCGCGCAGCAGATTGATCCCCACTACGCAATCGAAATTCCCTTCGCGCAAACGATTGAGTACTTGAACCCGCTCCAGCGCATTCAGTTCGCTGTGCAGATAGGCGGCGCGTACACCGATATCGGTCAGATAATCGGCGATGCGCTCGGCGTTTTTCTTTGTCAAGGTAGTAACCAGCGTCCGCTGTCCTTTGCGGACAGCATCGCGGATTTCGGCTATCACATCGTCCAGTTCGCCTTCCAACGGGCGGATTTCGATTTCCGGATCAAGCAGACCGGTCGGCCGCACCACCAGTTCCACCGGCGGTGCCGAACGTTCCAGTTCGTATTCTGCCGGGGTGGCGGAAACATAAATAACCTCTCGCAGCAGATTTTCGAATTCCGGGAATCTGAGCGGACGGTTTTCCAATGCCGACGGCAACCGGAATCCGTGTTCAACCAGTGTTTCCTTTCGGCTGCGGTCGGCCAAATACATCGCACGTATCTGCGGCACTGTGGCATGCGATTCATCGATAACGGTGAGAAAATCGTCCCGGAAGAAATCCAGCAGACACCCGGGGCGTACTCCCGGTGCCCGTCCGGAAAGATGCATAGAATAATTTTCAATGCCGCTGCAATATCCGATTTCCCTGATCATCTCCAGATCGTAGGTTACGCGCTGATAGATGCGTTGAGCCTCCACCGCCCGTCCTTGCGCTTCAAAATATCTTACCCGTTCCTCCATTTCGCGGCGAATGTTTTCCGCCGCCGCGGCAACTCTTTCCGGCGGCAGCACAAAATGCCGGCAGGGAAAAAGCGTGACCGTGCGCGGACGGGAAATCACCCGTCCGGTCAAGGCATCGCGCCGTTCCAGTTTTTCCACGGAATCACCGAAAAATTCCAGCCGTACAAAATCATCGCGCTGAGGTTCGAAGATATCCACAGTGTCGCCGCGGACACGGAATTCCCCCCGTTCCGGCGCAGCATCGTTGCGCGTATACTGAATGCCGATCAGTCGGCGAAGCACCTCGTCACGCGGAACTTCATCTCCCGGTTCTATATGCACGCACATATCGGCATAATCGTCCGGAGAGCCCAGACCGTAGATACAGGAAACGCTGGATACGCATATCACATCGCGACGTTCCAGCAGGCTGGCGGTGGCGGAGAGGCGCAACCTTTCGATATCTTCGTTGATGGAGGCGTCTTTTGCGATGTAGGTGTCTGTTTGCGGCAGATATGATTCCGGCAGATAGTAATCGTAATAACTGATGAAATACTCCACTGCGTTTTCGGGAAAGAATGCCTTGAATTCACTGTAAAGCTGCGCAGCCAGAGTTTTATTGTGCGACAACACCAGCACAGGTTTGTCGGTTTGCGCGATTACATTGGCCAGAGTAAAAGTTTTACCGGAACCGGTTACTCCATGCAGAATTTGACTGCGGCAGCCGGCGCGCAGATTTTCCAGCATCTGTTTCACCGCTTGCGGCTGATCGCCTGCGGTTTCATACGGAGCATGCAATTTGAACAGGCTCATGAGTTTCTCTTCGGCACAGTTATGTCGTTGACTATTCTGGACGGTTTTACGGACAGTTTCACAATATCGGCAACAGTCAGTGTACGTATACGGACTTTCCGGTGAAATATATCCCGGCGGCGGTGGAAATCAATCCCCGTCGCATCGGGAGTATTGAAAAGAATGTCGCCAAGCGGTATATTTCAGCATTATAATATTGTACCTTATCGAACACAGTTTTTATTTATAGGGAATATAGCGGAGTGCGGGATGTCCGGATTAGATTATCGCTACGGGACTGCCGGCGGCAAAAAAAGCAGTCGTAATTTTTTGCGTACCTCTTTGATTTTCATCGCAGTGACCGTTGTTACCTGCGGACTGATATGGCTGATAATACCCCGTACTGATGCGGGAACCGGAAAAACGACGCAGGCGGGAGAAGTGTCCGCAGCCGATAAAAATGCCGAAACAATTAATGAAGAATCCGTTTCCGGCGGAGTTTCGGAGGACAGCGGTGGGACTGTTCCGGCGGAAATCAGCGGTGAAAAAGGTGAGCCGGCCGGCGATGCCGTCGCGGAAACGGAAAATCCGGCACTGGAAAAGTCCGGTTTATCCGATGATGAATCCGGTATTGACTTTACGGCTACACCGGTAAAGGGAAAACCGTGGGCCGGCGATCCGGCGGTTGATGAACCGGACGG
>JAZRUY010000137.1:0-6592 GCA_045598845.1 Victivallaceae bacterium | reverse complement strand
GAATCAGCACATCAGCATCGGCTACGGCTAATTCCACCTGTGCGGCAATGCGTTCATCCCAGATATCGACTTTGCGTTTCTCTCCGGCCAGCACGCCAAGCCCGCCGGTGTCGATAAGCTGCAGGTTTTTTCCGTTCAGCGTCAGCGCCGCGATTACCCGGTCGCGGGGAACCCCCGGCATCTCGTGCACAATGGAAAGCCGTCGTCCTATTACCGAATTGAAAATCGATGATTTCCCCACATTGGGACGCCCCACTATGGCTACTGATGGAATTCTGCGGCTGTTCATGCGCTGTCTCCGTTCCGGGGAATTATGCGCGGCGGTAACTGTTAAGCGTGTCGCGCAGTCTGATCGCCGCCGCGCCGGCCGCCGCGCCGAAGTCATCTCCGTTTGACGCGTAGATGATGCCGCGGGATGAATTCACGATGATGCCTGCCCCGTCGCTTTTTCTGCATCCGTTGCGTACCACCGCCTCCGCATCGCCTCCCTGCGCTCCCACTCCCGGCACCAGAAAAGTCATTTCCGGGCATACTTCGCGTATTTCGGCAAGTTCGGCGGGGTAGGTCGCTCCCACCACCAGCATGCAGTTTCCGTTGTAGTTCCATTTGTCGCGGGCCAGTTCGGCTACGATCCGGTACACCGGTTTGCCGCCGCACATCAGCGATTGCAGATCTCCCGAATTCGGATTCGATGTGCGGCACAGCACCGCCACTCCCCGGCCGGCATGGTCGAGAAACGGTTTCAAAGTATCGAATCCCATATACGGATTTACCGTCACCGCATCGGCGTTGTAGCGTTCAAACGCTTCTTTTGCGTACATCTGCGCCGTCGAGCCGATATCGCCGCGTTTCACATCCAGGATCACCGGTATTCCCGGTGCGGTTTCCTTAATGTAATCGATACTCATTTTCAGTTGATCGTCGGCATCCTGCCCGGCATAGTAGGCTGATTGCGGTTTGTAGCAGCATACCGCGTTTTTGGTGGCGTCTATAATCGCCTTGTTGAATTCGAAGACGGGGTATTCGGATTTTTTCACCGCGTCCGGCAGTTTATTCAGATCCGGATCCAGCCCTGCGCAGACCAGCGAATTGTTGCGCCGTACCGCTTCGGCGAGTTTTTCCTGAAATGTCATGATAAAATCTCCTGTTCAGCCGTAGGTTGATGCAGTTGCTTCGGCCGGGAATATTGTTTACTGTTCAAATATATTCCCTGCGCCTCTTTCTTGCCAGTCCCGGGCCGGGCGCGTCCGTCACAGAATTACCTTATGGTGTCCTTCCCGCACGGTAACGGTTTTTCCCCGGAATTCCAGTTCCGCGGCGCATCCTTCCGGCACCGCCAGTTCCAAAGTCGTCTTTCCGCCCCCGGTTCGGAATGCCGCCGCTATCTGCCCGTGCGGAGTAGGCACCGCTGTTTCCGCCTGTTTCAGTCCTCCGGTCTGGATTTTGACGCTGAATTTCTTGAATCCAGGCTCCAGCGGAATTATTCCGAACACTCCCTGCACCAGTGCGCAGCACGGTCCGGCCGTCCAGCCGTGGCAGTAGCTTCCGCTGCTTACTTTCAGTTCTCCGTGCAGTTTGGCGGGATCCGCCAGCAATGCGTTGGGCGCCTCCGGCAGGGTGTCGTATCCGAGCCCGATCGCGCCGTACCAGTTGTCGCGTATAGTCGCCAGCGCCGCCTCCGCATCGCCGGCGGCGAACTGTTCCGAGGTCATGGCGAACAACTCCAGCGATTCCGACGGCAGATGGTCCGGCTTGCCGGTTTTTCCGTTTTGTTTCCGGATTATCCGCGCCAGCGCTTTTCCGCACTGTTCCGCGGCGGCGGCGAATCTGGCGGAATCCGCCGGAGCGCATTTCCGCAGGGCGAAGGCGGCGGCGTCCAGCGCGCCGCGCAGCAGTTTGTTCACATAAGGATTTTTACCGGTTGCCTTGTTGAGTACCACCATCCAGACCGGATACGGATTGACGGGAATGTCGATGAGTCCGTCTTTTCCGCATTTGCTCAGCAGCCAGTCGGCCGCCTTGCGGATGACATCGCTCAGTTCCGCCGCGAATTTGCCGTCTCCGGTGTACATTTCGTACTCTTTTACCGCGATGAGATAGAGCATCACATAGTCCCATATAAGAGAAGATCCCTCTACCATGGCCGACGGAATCGCTCCGTCCGGATATTGGCACGAACCGATGCTTCTCCAGCAGAATTTGAACAGTTCCGCATCGCCGAAAAGATGGTAGTTTATCAGTGCCTGCATCCGGGTGTCGCCGGTCCAGAGCAGCCGGTCCCGCTTGATTCCGTCCAGATAGTATTCCTGCATGCACCAGTGCAGCGTATTGCGCCCCGCCAGCCAGATGCGGTTGAGTTTTTCGTCGGAGCAGTGGAACCATCCTCTGTAATTAAGCGGGTAAACGGAGTTTTTTACTGCGAATTTATCCAGAGTCACTTCGCCTCCGCAGTCGAAGAATTCCACCCGCGCATATCTGAATCCGACCCTGTTGCGGCTTTCAAACTGGTGGCTGCCGGGGAAAAATTCCACATCTTCGGTAAGCATCCGGTGCACCAGCGAGGTGCGGGGAGGCTCATGGTGGCACTCGTCCAGCCCCTCTCCGTACAGTATGCGGCAGTGCATCAGTTCCTTTGACTTCACCGCGAAGCGCAGCCGTCCGGCGCACTCATGCCCGAAATCAACGATAAAAGCCGGTCCGGTGTATCTTTCCGGAGCGGTGAAAACCGCTTTTTTCATCGCTTTGCGTTTAGTATCATCCGCCCGGTAAAAGGTTGACGCGGTGCGCAGAGCAGGCGGATACCATTTCCGGTTTACCGCATCGGTATCGCCGATTATCCCCCGTACCGCTTCATCGGTCTTTTCTTCGGAACGTTTCGCAGTATAAAAAGGTGAATCCACGAACTTGGGCACGGCTCCTTTTGCGAACAGTTCGTTGCCGCATACCGGTACGATTTTCTCCGGGTCTCCGCCGGGTCTGGTGCTCCATTGCGGCATGCCGGCATATTGCAGCGGCAGCACCGCCGCATTCTTCCAGTTGCCGTTTCCGGTATCGCATTCCGCCGCATGCCAGTCCCACAGTTCCGAATCCGATGCCAGCCAGTCGGTTCCCGTGGTTATCGAACGGGTATCGTCTATCCGCAGTTCCGCGCACAGCCCCCGGTGTCCGCAGTGGTTGAGCGCATGTACGGCAATCAGGTTGCGTCCGCGCCGCAGAAACGGCCGTACATTGTAGTCCCGGGTGTTGTTGTGCTCATCGATCGCCGCCGCGAATTCATCATTCAGATACAGTTCATAGCCGGTGTCGCAGAAAATCCGCAATACCGCCTTGCCCGGTTTGTTTTTCAGGGTGAACTCTTTACGGAAAAAACCTTCGTTCGGATTCCCGTTGCTCCAGATGTTGCGCGGCATTATCTCTTTCATCGGTGTTACCTCTTGAACTTTATTTACGAATAAGACCGGATAATACTCCGGGAATATATCACGGCGGCTGCCGCATTACAACGGTAGTTCCGCCGTCCGGCTCCTCAGCAGTGCGGAAAATTCCAGTTCCCGGCGTATTAATTCCAAGTCGCCGCACTCGATCCATTCCCCCAGCCATCCCAGTCTTACCGCCGCCGTCAGTTGCGGCAGATATTCCCTGGATATTTTTTTCATGCAGTCATGCTCTTTCAGAAATTCCAGCATCGCCGCCGCCGCCGGGCCGTTGAGCCACCCGGGGTTGTCGATGCCCAGACAGCCGAGCATCAGCGCCGCGTCGTATCCGGCGGTTTTTCGGCCGCAGAATTCCCAGTCGATCACCGCGGTGATGCTTCCGTTTCGCATCAGTATGTTGGCCGGGTGAAAATCGCCGTGGGCGAATTCTTTAGGCAGAAACGGTTCAATTTCCAGAAAATCCCGTATGGAATCTGTTATTTCAGCAATCGCGGGAAGAATTTCCGGCATCCTTTTTTTTGCCAGGGTTTCGAGAGCCGGCAGATAATCGGCGAAATTGAAATCCGTCCGTTCAGGCGGCGGAAAGTCCGGCCTGCGTGAGATATCCTTTAACCGCAGCAGGAATTCTCCGCACTGTTTCCCGAAATTACGGTCATCGCCGATATTTTCCCTCGGTGCCGGTTGCGCCTCTGTCCACGGCCGCACTTGAAAAAATATTCCCCCGGCTTCCGCTCCATGCCCGCCCGCGGCCGTGCGCAGGTAAGGCGTTACCGCCGCGCCTTGCCGGGCCAGAAATTCCATTTTCAGGTTCAGCGCCGCGCGGTGCGCCTGTTTTTCAGGCTCGAATCCTTCGGCGGCATAGAGTTTTCCACCGGTATCCGCAAATACTGTTCGGGTTCTGCTGCGGCCCGGACTGCCCTGCGGTGTCAATCCCGGCATTGTTCCTGCGAACCGCAGTCCCCATCGGCTGAATAGAAGTTGATAATCCATAAATATTCCGGGTGTTAAAAAACTCCGGTTCCGAAGAGCCGGAGTTCCGTTTTTCATCGGACTTGGGTAATCGTCAGAAACGTTTGCCGCCGAATCCGGTACGTGGCTCGCGGGGGCGCGCTTCATTGACGATCGCCTTGCGGCCGCCGATTTCCTGCCCGTTCAGCGCCTCGATGGCGGCTTTGGCCTGAGCGTCGTCCGGCATTTCGACGAATCCGAACCCCTTGGAGCGGTCGGTCTCGCGGTCCATCACGATTCTGGCATCCTTCACTTCGCCGTAATCGGCGAAAATTCCGCGAAGTTCATCGCTCGTGGTCTTGTACGGCAGGTTGCCCACATAGATGTTCATTGAAAATCCTTTCTTTACCGGAATCCTCTTTCCCGGATTTACTTTTTCCGTATCTCTCCGTTACTCGTTTTTTTACACATTTTTCCCGCCGCTTTTTCTGAACCGAGGGAGTGATACGGGTAATACAATCAGTCCGGAAGGTTGCAGACGGGTTTTTACCAATGCGGAAAACGTTGATTCCGGTTGCCGGTTACGGTGTTCCGCCGGGTGTCCTTGAGTTTTATGACAAAATACTGAAAACCCTAATCTGCAATGATATGAAAGTCCTTGAAACTGGAATAATTATACCCGCGAAAAAGATAAAAGTCAATAGCCTGACGAAAAAAATCCGTTATTTTGTCTCCGGTATCTGAAATATTTTCGCGAATGCCTCCCGCATTTCCTCTTCGGTTGCCGGGCGCATCAGATCTTCCGGCGCCGCGGTTTCATACAACTCTTCCGGCAGCAGGTCCAGAAAGCGCGACGGCATGCACAGGTGCGTGATGCCGCGCACCATCCGCCGTCCGGCCATGGTGATGTACAGTTTCAGCTTCGCCCTGGTTATCGCCACATAGAACAGCCGCAGTTCTTCTTCCAGATTGCCTTCTTCCATCGCCCGTTCGTGCGGAAAAATATTTTCTTCGGCAGCGGCGATGAATACCGCCGGGTACTCCAGCCCTTTCGCCGCATGTACGGTTGAAAGCGTGACCGCTTCTCCCTGTATTTCCTCGGTGCGGTCGTTTTCTTCCATCAGCGAGAAAGTTTCCAGATATTCTTCCAGTGAAACCGGCTGCCCGTGTTTGTTTTCAAACTGCGCGACGGCGCTGATGAATTCATCCACGTTTTCGCGCCGCTTGCGGGCATCGTCCAGATCCTTGTATATTCGCTGCAGTCCGTCCAGATACCCGGTTTCGCTCAGAAACGCCGCGACTTTGCGCGCCAGATTTCCCGGTTCGGCGAAAGCGCCGCCGCGCCAGCGTTTTATAAGACCGCCCAGTTCTTTCGCCGCTTCAGCCGCTTTTGCGGTCAGCGCACCGGTGAATTCAGGAGTGTTCAATTGCTCTGTCATCGGCAGATGAGCACTCTGCCGCCCTTTTTTCAGCAGTTCCACCGCTTTGGCAGCCAGTCCGCGCGGCGGTGCGGCGAGTATGCGCAGCAGACTCTGGTCATCGCCGGGATTCACGATCAGTTTAAGATAGGCCGCCGCATCCTTTATTTCCCGGCGTTTGTAGAACTCCTGCCCCCCCACCAGCCGGTAGGGAATACCGTTGCGGCGCATTGCCTGTTCCAGTTCGCGTGACAAGTGGTTGGAACGGTATAATACCGCCGTATCGCTGTACTTGAATTTGCCTTCTGCGTTCAACTGCAGTATCAGGTCGGCGATTGCGCCGGCTTCGTTTTCGCCGCTGTCGGCGCGCATTACGGTGATTTTTTCGCCTTCTCCCAGACGGCTCCACAGGTGCTTGTCATGCCGGTGCCCGCCTGCCGAGATCACCGCGTTCGCGGCATTCAGAATCGTGTTGGTGGAGCGGTAATTCTGCTCCAGTTTGATTTCAGCGGTATTCGGGAAAAAACTGCCGAAATTCAGAATGTTGCCCACATCGGCGCCCCGCCAGGAGTATATGCTTTGGTCATCATCGCCGACCGCGCAGATATTGTTGCGTCCGTCCGTCAGCAGTTTTACCATGGTGAACTGGGCTGAGTTGGTGTCCTGATATTCGTCCACCAGCAGATGGGTATAACGCTCCCGCCACTGGTGCAGTACCTCCGGAAATTCCGAAAACAGCCGGCAGGTCAGCAGCAGCAGATCGTCGAAATCAAGCAGATTCTGCAGTTCCAG
>JAZRUY010000136.1:0-5140 GCA_045598845.1 Victivallaceae bacterium | reverse complement strand
CGGTGGCGATCGTGACATTGGGCCCGATCATGGTGTCGTCGCCGACATAGATATCGGTATCGTCCACCAGAGTCAGATTGAAATTCGCATAGACATTTTTACCGAAATGCACATTGCGGCCGCCCCAGTTGCTGTGCAGCGGCGGTTCTATATAGCAGTTGTCGCCGATTTCCGCGAACATGTGCGCCAGCATATTGGCGCGCTGCTCCAGTTCCGACGGCCGGGTATGATTGAAGATGTACAGTTTTTCAAGGCAGTTCCGCTGCACGGCAAGCAGGGAGTCATTGCCCGGCAGATAAAGCGCCCCGGTACGGATACCGTTCTCTTTGGCCACCGCCGCCCCGATATCCACTTTGGCATCGACGCGGTTGCCCAGCAGCAAAGCGCAGGCGAGCAGCAGTATGGTGATGCCGATGGCGAAATAGTAGGCTTCGTCAAGCGGCAGTCCGACTCCCCACGGTCCATTGTGAGCCGGTGATATCCACAGGATATACGAGATGACGATAAAACACATGAATACCGCCGGCAAAGCGGCCACACCCCAGTTGCGGCGCCGCTTTTTCAGCCAGATCACTCCGGCGAACAGCGTGCATACCGCCAGCACCTGATTGGCCCAGGCGAAGTAGTTCCAGAGGAAATTGAAAGTCTTGGCGCTGAGGCTCGACCACCACAACAGTCCGGCCACAACGGCGACAAACGGCAGAGTCACCATAATCCGGTTGCGGATTTTATCCTGCGGAATATGCAGTATCTCGGCCATGCTCAGGCGCAGACTGCGCAATGCGGTATCGCCACTGGTTATCGCCAGCACCACCACGCAGATCAGCGCCATAACGCCGCCCCACTGCCCGAGGTAATGAGAACAGATTTTCTCAAGCACCACCGGACCGGATTTATCCATCAGTTCGGGCATCAGATTGTAAATACCCATGCCGGCCGCCGCCCAGATCATGGCGATGAAACCTTCGGCGATCATCATGCCGTAAAAAGTCGCCTTGGCCTCGCGTTCGGAAAACATGGTGCGGGCGACAATCGGCGACTGAGTGGCATGGAATCCGGAAATGATACCGCAGGCGATAGTTACGAAAAGCAGCGGCAGCACCGGATGCTGATTCGCCGCCGTCCACATCCGGGCCTTAAACTCGGCGGTTTCCTCCAGTACGGCCGGATTATTGTAACCGGCATAAAGCATGGCGATCATGATGGCCGCCGTACCCAGCAGCAGGATAAAGCCGAAAACCGGATAAATCCGCCCGATGATCTTATCCACTGGGAAAAGCGTGGCGACGATATAGTATACGAAAATAAGGATCGCAGCCGGCCAGAATACCGCGCGGTCCGGAAGCATCGCATCGATCAGCTGCGCCGGAGTGGTGGCGAATACCGCCACAACCAACAACAGTGCCGCGCACATAAATACCGTGAATAATCTGGCGAAACGGGCGCCGAAATTTTCGTAGATTATCCGGGGCAGATTGGCGCCGTTACCGCGGATAGACATCATTCCGCCCACGAAATCGTGCACCGCTCCTCCCAGTATATTGCCGAGCGGAATAATCAGAAACACCACCTCGCCGAATTTGATTCCGAGAATAACTCCGATTACCGGCCCCACTCCGGCGATATTCAGCAATTGAATCAGCATATTGCGCCATTGGGGCAGCCGGATGAAATCCACCCCGTCCGGATGCTCGCGGACCGGAGTCGGCCGGTCGTCCGGCCCCAGGATTCTCTCAACCAGTTTGCCGTAGGTGAAATAACCGAAAAAAAGTAACAGGATACCGCCGATAAAATAATGCATTTTTCCTTTCCTCTACAATAAAAAATTACTGTAACAACATTGTTTTCAGGATTACAGTCTATACTCAGACAAAGATGAAATATAGCATAAAAGCGGTATTTTACACACCGCCGGCGCAAAAAAACGGAGCGGTCGAGTGACCGCTCCGCAATTACACAGCGAACGCTGAATCAGGCATTCTGCCCGGCTTCGGCCGGCTTGGATTCCTCCGGAACCAGCTGCAGAATGCAGAGTTCGGCGGCATCGCCGCGGCGCGCTCCCAGTTTGAAAATCTGGGTATAGCCGCCGTTGCGCCCGGCATAGCGGGGGGCGATTTCATCGAAAAGCAGTTTCACCGCGCCCTTGTCGCGCATCCGGGCAACCGCGATCCGGCGGTGGTGAAGATCACCTTTTTTACCCAGAGTGATCAGACGTTCGGCAAAACTGGACGCCGCTTTGGCCTTGACCACGGTAGTCTGAATTTTCCCGTTCATAAACAGGCTGCTGACCATATTGGCCAGCATGGCGCGGCGATGCGCGCTGCTGCGGCCGATTTTGAAAGTATCAACTCTATGACGCATTTTTTATTTCTCCTGCTTCTTGCTCTTTTTTTCCGCCACCGGCTGAGGCTTGCTGATTTCAGCGGCCAGCGCGTCTTCCAACGGCTTGCTGTAATCCATGCCCAGTCCGAGACCGAGCTCCTCGAGTTTGGCGGTTATTTCATTCAATGACTTCGTTCCGAAATTGCGGCATCCGAGCAGATGGTTCTCGGTGCGGCGGCAAAGCTGACCGATAATCTGAATATTCTCAGACTTCAGGCAATTCTGCGAACGGACGGAAAGCTCCAGAGAGTCAATACTTCTGGACAGTTTGCTGAACAGAGCCTTGTCTTCATCGGACAACTCGATGCCCTGCTCTCCGGAATCCCCGATAAACGGATTGAGGTGTTCGCAGAGAATTCGCGCGGATTCCTTGAGCGCATCCTCGGGATCGATACGTCCGTCGGTCCAGATCTCCAGTTCCAAACCGTCCATTTCGGTTTCTTCCCCGACACGGGCGGCACTGACATGGTAATTGACCCGGGTAACCGGGCTGAACAGGCAGTCCACCGGAATAGTACCGATGGTACGGGTATCGTTCTTCTCGGCGGGGCGGTAGCCGCGGCCGCGGATGACGGTGATTTCCGCCCGGAACGGCTTGTCCTTATCCAGCGTGCAGATATGCTGCTCCGGATTAAGGATTTCCACCGTGCCGTCGGTAATAATATCGGCCGCAGTAACTTCGCCGGCCTTGTCCTTGCGGATTTCCAGCGTTTTCGGCCCGTCGGCGAACATATTGATATGCACACACTTGAGGTTGAGAACAATTTCAGCCACATCCTCTTTCACATTGGGGGCGGCGGCGAACTCATGCTGAACCCCGTCGATGCGGAGTTCGGAAATGGCCGCGCCTTCCATGCTGGAAAGCAGCACACGGCGCAGGGCATTGCCTACCGTCAGTCCGTAACCGCGCATAAACGGCTCGGCGATGAATTTGGCATAGCCGGGTTTCCTGCTGGCTTCATCAACGACAACCGACTTGGGCATCGGGAAATCAATATCAGCACTCATATTTTCCTCCATAACAATAATTGTCGTTCAAAAACAAAACTCGCAAAACCGCATTTCGTCATGCGGCAGACCCCGCGCGTCAGACACGGCGGCGCTTAGGAGGACGGCAACCGTTATGCGGAACGGGAGTAATATCCTTAATCGCTTTCACTTCCATAACCGCGGCGATACCGCGGACGGCGGACTCACGGCCGGCGCCGGGCCCCTTTATCCTGACTTCCACTTCCTTCATTCCGGCGAGCTTGGCCTTCTTGGCGGCATCCTCGGCAATCACCTGAGCGGCATAAGCGGTGCTCTTGCGCGATCCCTTAAAGCCGTTCTTGCCGCCGGTGCTCCAGCTAACCACATTGCCGTGCACATCGGTAATCGTTATCTTGGTGTTGTTGAACGTGGCGAGCACATAGACAATGCCGCTGGAAACATTGCGGCCGCCTTTGACACGCGTCTTTACCGCGGCGGATTCCTGCGCCGGCGCCTCCGCTGCCGGAGCGGCGGTCTCGACATTCTTCACTTCTTCGTCAGCCATAATAAACTTCCTGATTTTACTGATCTTCTGTTATCACTCGAACCCGGGGCCGCTTACTTGGCGGCATCACTGGCGGCCAGACGGCGCTGTGTTCTGTCGCGGATGGCGCCGATGGTCACCTTCTTACCCTTGCGGGTACGGGCGTTAGTCTTAGTGCGCTGACCGCGGCAGGGCAAGCCGGCCCGGTGGCGCAAACCGCGGTAGCAGTTGATCTGCTGCAGGCGGCGGATATCCGCAGCCAGCATACGGCGCAGATCGCCTTCCACAATCATTTCATTCTGAAGGATTTTTGTAATCGCGGCGATCTGTTCCTGAGTAATATCCTTCGCCTTGGTCTCGCGGGGGATATTGACCTTTTCGATGATTTCCAGCGCTTTGGCCGGACCGATGCCGTAGAGATAGCGGAGCGAAAACTCAATACGCTTATCTCCGGGGATGTCCACACCGATAATACGAGGCATAATTCACTTCCTCTTTCTGTAAATTGTTTTGGTTCGGTTCAATCTTGCAAAACGCCGCGCCGCTTAACCCTGACGCTGCTTGTGGCGCACATCGCGGGAGCAAATCACCCGGATAACACCGTTGCGTTTAACGATTTGGCAGAATTCGCATCTGCGCTTCACAGAAGCCCTGACTTTCATAACTTTCCCTTTCCTTTTCTTCTTCAGTAAAGAAATCCGCTTTGAAAATCCGTTGTCCGCAAAAAAACAGACAAAAACACAAACTCAACCCCGCCCCCGCTGTTTAACGGGAACAAAAGCTCAAGCTTGCGACATTATTCCGGAAAACGGCCTCCGCGAGCGGTGGAATTGCGATACGGCAACCGGTCCGGCAACAAAACTGTTTTATAAAATAACACGGCGGATGCCGGAAAGCAAGCCGCCGGAAAAAAATTATTTCAATCCACCCAGAATCTCCGCCGTTCTGGTCAATGCTCCGGAATGCTGGGCAACCGCCGCAGCCGCCCGCCGGCCGTAACCGGCGCATGCGGCCCGGTCCACAAGCAGAGCGCGTAACGCCGGAGTCAGTCCGGCATCATCGGGCACCGTCACCAGCGCGTCTTCTTTTTTCAGCACTTCCAGCGCGAAGCGGAAATTACGCAGCACCGCGCCGGTAACTATCGTTTTGCCCAGCAGCGCCGGCTCGATAAGATTGTGCCCCTCGTTGTGACCTGCCAGACTCTTCCCCATAATGACGATATCCGCCCCGCTCATCAGTTTAATC
>JAZRUY010000135.1:0-9617 GCA_045598845.1 Victivallaceae bacterium | reverse complement strand
ACTGCAAATTGTAAAATGTTTACAAGCTGTGCGAGGATTTTTTCGCAATACAAAAAAACGATTACCGAAATTACAAGGATGGATAACGATGTATTGCGGCAAAAAGCCGCACAGATATGTAGATTTTATTATCAGAGTTTCCTTAAGTCTTTTTATCTTAATATTGTAGCATTTTCCGGCAAAAATAACAATACATATTTTGACTAATAAGAAAATCAGTCAATCAAAATATTTTGGACACCTCTATACTTGTAAAATTATCTCTGACGGTGTAGTATTACAGTGACATAAATTGTTGTATTATGCAATCGTAAAATCATAAAACATACCGGAAAGTGAGTAAAGCTATGAGTAATGAGCTTATTATATTCGATTTGGACGGTACTCTGGTGGATTCCCGTCCGGATTTATGTTCGGCGGTAAATTATATGCGCCGGAATTTCGGGTTGCCGGAGTTGACCGTGACCGCGGTGGAAACGATGGTCGGCAACGGCTTCGGCGCACTTGTCCGCCGCGCGATTGAAGGCGAAGATATCGATGAATCCGACGCCTCCCGTGTGATGCTGGAATTTTATTCTCTGCACCTTACCGATGCCTCCCGTCTTTATCCCGGAGTGCGCGACGGGCTGGCGGAATTGCGCGGCGCCGGGGTTTATCTCGGGGTGGTCACCAACAAGCCGCAACCCGCCACGGAAAAGATGTTCCGTGAACTCGGTATCGACGTTTTTTTCGACCGGGTGATCGGCGGAGGCGGCGGGTTCCCGCTCAAGCCGTCTCCGGATGCTCTTACCGCGATCGCCGCGGTTTCCGGTGCGGATTTGCGCCGTTGCGCGATGCTGGGGGATAACTGGACGGATCTGGCTGCCGCCACCGGAGCCGGTATGATTCCGGTTTACGCCGCTTACGGCTTCGGAAATCCGCGTGACGAAAAATACCGGTACAGGGTTTCTTCTTTCGCCGAATTTGTCGGTCTGGTGAAAAATATGGAGTGAGCGCTTCTCTTTTCCGCAAATTAAGGTAAAAGCAGTGTTCCCGTGCAAGTTAACTTTAATCCGCAAAATATGAGGACGGTGCCGTTATGAAAAATCTGCGTTTTCGTCAGGTGCATCTTGATTTCCATACTTCGCCGCACATTCCCGGTATCGGCGAAAAATTCAATGCCGGCGAATGGCGGCGCCGCCTTACCGCCGCCGGGGTGAATTCCGTTACCTGTTTTTCGGTTTGCCACCACGGATACAGTTATCATCCCACCGAAGTCGGAGAAATGCATCCGCATTTGAAATTCGACCTGCTGCGGGCGCAGATCGATGCCTGCCATGCCTCGGATATCAATGTGCCGGTCTATATCACCGCGGGGTTCAATGACCGGATCAGTTATCTGCATCCGGAATGGAACGAGGTCTCTCCTGAAGGAGTCGGCCGCAAGCCGTTTCAGGGCGGTTTTCACAAACTCTGCTTCAACACTCCCTATCTGGATCTGCTCTGTGATGAAATCCGCGAGGCGGTGCGCCGTTATCCGGACTGCGACGGTATTTTTCTTGACATTATCTATCAGGGCGAATGCTGCTGCGGCCGCTGCGTGCGGGGTATGCTCGATGCCGGTTTGAATCCGGAAGACAGCGCCGACCGCCGTAAATTCGCGGCGGGAGTGCTGGAAAATTATTACCGCCGCACCTATGCCGCGGTGCGCGACCTCAGTACGGACATGCCGGTTTTCCACAATTCCGGCAATGTGGCGGTGGGCAAAACCGGAATTCTGCGCTATTTCAGCCATCTGGAACTCGAGAGCCTGCCCACCGGCGGCTGGGGATATGACCATTATCCGTTCTCCGCCGCCTACAGCCGTAATCTCGGCATGGAATTTCTGGGCATGACCGGCAAATTCCACACCACCTGGGGGGAATTCGGCGGTTTCAAGCATCCCAATGCGCTGCGCTACGAGTGTTCGGCGATGATCGCCAACGGCTCCAAGTGCTCGGTCGGCGACCAGCTCCACCCCGACGGGGAGCTGGACGAATCCACCTACGAGATCATCGGGCAGGCCTACCGCGAAGTGGCGGGCAAGGAGCCGTGGTGCGACAATGTCCGCAGCCTGGCGGGAGTCGCGATTCTGTCCGCCGCCGCGGTGAGCGGCGTCACCAGCGGCAATACCAATGATTCCGATGTCGGCGCCTCCAGGCTGCTGCTCGAAGGGCATATACCGTTCGATGTGGTGGATTGCGATATGGATTTCAGCCGTTACCGCTGTCTGCTTCTGCCGGACATCTGCCGGCTTACCCGGGAGCTGGCCGCCAAATTGAACAGTTTCACTTCAGCGGGCGGCAAACTTATCCTCTCCGGCGTCAGCGGTTTTGACATGGACGGGGAAAAATTTCTGCTGGAAGGCGCTTCTTTCGAGGATTTCGGCGAACAGCGCGAATATCCCGGATTCGTCCGCGCCAATCAGGAACCCGCGCCATGTTTTGTCAAGACTCCTTTCGTGATGTACCGGCGCGCCCGGCTGATTCGTCCTGCCGCGGGAGCCGAATCGCTCGGCGACCAGTACGATCCCTATTTCCAGCGCGGTTACGACCGTTACTGCAGCCACCAGCATACTCCTTACAAGCCGGAGCCGAACGGTTACGCGGCCGGAGCGGTAAACGGGAATATGCTCTATTTCGCCCATGCGGTATTTGATAACTACCGCTGTTCCGGTGCGGTGTATCTGCAGGAATTTGTGCTGGGGGCCGTTAAAAAGTTTCTGAACGCGGATCTTCCGGTCGAAGTGCGCATGCCTTCTTCCGGCCGGGTCACGCTGATGGAACAGCCGGCGGAGAACCGCGCGGTGCTGCATCTGCTGTATGCGAACACGATATCCAGGGGCGGCGCGGCGATACAGGACCAGGAAAAACTCTGGAAGATCTCCTGGCCGATCGAGGTGGTGGAAGAATTGGTCAGCTGCGGTGAAGTTCCGGTCAGGATACGGCTTCAGCATCCTGTGAAATCGGTGCGTCTGGTGCCGTCCGGAGAAGTCCTGCCTTATCAGACCGGGGAGGACGGTTCTGTTTCGTTCACGGTTCCGCCGTTCACCTGTCATGCCATGGTGGAATTGGCCTATGGTGAATTCGCCTGACAATTCACCGCGGTATTCGGCAGGCATCGTAACCGAGCAGCATGCCTTTCCGGAAACCCCGGAGTATCTGGCCGCCTGCGAAGCGGTGGTCCGTATCCAGCGTTTCGGCATCGATGCGCGGCTGGTGGGCGGCTGCGTCCGCGATTTGCTGCTGGGTAGAACTCCGGGTGATTACGATATTGTTTACGCCGCCTCTCCGGAAGATTTGCGGCAGGTCTTTCCCGATGCGGTGCTGGTGGGGGCCTGTTTCGGCGTTTCGCTGATAAGGTCGGGCGGTTTTGAATTCGAGTGCGCCGCCGCCCGGCTGGAGCGCAACTATCAGGACGGCCGTCACCCGGAACAGGTGAAATACAGTTTTGCGGTGCTTCCGGATCTGGAGCGCCGTGATTTCACCGTCAACGCGCTGTGCTATGATCCGGTGTCGCGCCTGGTCACCGATTGCTTCGGCGGACTCGATGATTTGCGCCGCGGTGTTATCCGCACAGTGGGTGATCCGGAGGAGCGTTTCCGCGAGGATTATCTGCGTATGCTGCGGGCGGTGCGTTTCGCATCCCGGCTGGATTTCACTCTGGCCGGGGAAACCGCATCCGCTGTCCGGCGGCTGGCTCCGTTATGCCGCCGTCTCGCCGCCGAAAGGGTGCGTGGGGAACTCAGTCTTATGCTCACCGGCCGGCATCCGGACCGGGCGTTCCGGTTATTGGAAAGCACCGGTTTGCTGGCCGAAGCGCTGCCCGAAATAGCGGCGCTCCGCGGAGTGGAGCAACCGCCGGATTTCCATCCTGAGGGCGATGTGCTCGAGCATACGCTGCTGATGCTTTCCCGCATGGTGTATCCGTCGCAGGAACTGGCATGGAGTGTACTGCTCCACGATGTCGGCAAGAGAGATGCCGTGTTCACCGATGCTTCCGGCCGGACGCGCTTCTATAATCACGAGGTCATCGGCGCGGATATCGCCGATAAGATACTGTTCAGGCTGCGTTTTCCCAATGATTCCCGCGCCGCCGTTGTTCAGGCGGTGCGCAATCACATGCGTTTCGCCTCGGTTAAAAGCATGCGCAGGGCAAAAGTGCGTAAATTGCTGGCGGATGCTAATTTCCCTCTGGAACTGGAATTGCACCGGCTCGATTGCCGCTCCTGCCACGGTTTGATGGAAATTTTCGTGTATCTGCTGGATCTGCTTGCCGCCGAACCGGCGGCGCGGGATTTGCCGCCGCCGTGGGTGATGGGCCGGGATCTGGTCGCCGCCGGAATTCCCCCTTCCGCGCGTTTCGGGGCGGTGCTGACGGAGTGCTACGACCGTCAGTTGGCGGGAGATTTCAGTGATTCCGCCGCCGCATTATCCTGGGCGAAGGCAACCCTGCGCAATTCAAACTGATTGCGGCGAAAAAAGAATGCGGAACGATTTTATCGTTCCGCGCCTGTGATTCCGAATTAAATTGGTAGCGGCTTCGTGATTCGAACACGAGACCTGCGGATTATGATTCCGACGCTCTAACCAACTGAGCTAAGCCGCCTCCAATGTGTGATAAAATAGTTCCGGCCTTCGGCTATTGCAAGCGTAATGCGTTAAAAAACTCAAAAAAAGTACCTCCGTTACCGCGAGTCTGTTGTAAGCGCGCCGGTGAAAGTGTAAATTAGGGCGGTATATTGAATTCAGTGTCGTTGAAAGCGGTTCGGCCGCTCAAAGAAAGGTGATACGCGATGAATTTCCGAGTTGAAATTTCCCCGTTGCCGCAGTGGAGCGATGCCCGCGGCGAAGGTGTCCGGCAGCAGATAGACCGTTTCTTCAAATTGCCGGTCGATTCCGTGATTACCCGCGATGTTTATACCGTCGCGGCCGATTTGAATGAGGATGAGGCTTGCAAAGTGGCCGGGTGGCTGTGCAACCCGGTCATTCAATGCTGGAGGGTCGGCGCCCGCAAATCGGAAAATTTCGCCGCCTTGCCGGTTCCTGATTTCATCGCGGTGATCGGTTTCCGTCCAGGAGTAACCGACAATGTCGGCCGTTCCGCCAAAGCGGCGGTCGGTGACATCATCGGCCGACGCCTTGCCGAGGGGGAAACAGTGTTCAGCAGTACCGAGTTCCTGTTTTACGGCAAATCGCTTAAGCGTGAGGATGTGGAGCGTATTGCCGCAAAAGGACTTGCCAACGGGCTTATCCAGTCGGTGCTCGTGCTTTCCGGTGCGGAGGCCGAGCGGGGCATCCCGCTGAATCTGCCGTTCGTGCCCGGTACCGGCAAAGTTGATGTCAGGGAATACGATCTCAATGTTTCCGATGATGAACTTATGGAACTGAGCCGTAAAGGTACCCTGGCGTTGTCGCTTGATGAGATGCGGGCGATTCAGAGTTATTTCCGCCGGGCCACCGGCCGCGCCGCCTATGGCTTGGGTCCCAATCCCACCGATGTGGAACTCGAGGTGCTGGCGCAGACCTGGAGCGAGCACTGCAAGCACAAGATTTTCAGCGCGACGGTTGATTACCGGAATGAGGAAACCGGGGAGCATTCCGTCATCGATTCCTGTTACAAGACTTTCATCAAGAACAGCACCCGCGATATCGCCGGCAAGGTCGATTATCTGGTTTCGGTGTTCACTGATAACGCCGGAGTGATTGATTTCAACGACAAGGTGGATCTGGCCTACAAGGTGGAAACCCACAATAGCCCGTCCGCGCTTGATCCCTACGGCGGCGCCATGACCGGTATCGTGGGGGTCAACCGCGATCCGCTGGGCACCGGGCAGGGCGCGGATCTGCTGATCAACGTCTGGGGCTACTGCCTCGGCTCGCCGTTTACCGACGATGCCGATGTGCCGGAAGGGTTGCTGCATCCGCGGCGGCTGCGCGACGGAGTGCACAAGGGTGTCATTGACGGCGGCAACCAGTCCGGCATCCCCTACGGCAACGGTTTTGAATATTTCGACAGCCGCTATATCGGCAAGCCGCTGGTTTATTGCGGCACTGTCGGCACATTGCCCAAAACAACTCACGGCGTTAAGGGGTATACCAAGGAGATCAAGCCAGGCGATCTGATCGTGATGGGTGGAGGCCGCATCGGCAAGGACGGTATTCACGGCGCCACTTTCTCCAGCGAGGAACTGCATAAGGACAGCCCGTCGCAGGCGGTTCAGATCGGTGACCCGATCACCCAGAAGAAACTCGGTGATTTTATCCGCGAGGCGCGCGAGGCCGGTCTCTACCGGTTCATCACCGACAACGGCGCCGGCGGACTATCCTCCAGCGTGGGGGAAATGGCCGAGGAGTGCAACGGGTGCGAGATGGATCTGGCCAAGGCGCCGGTGAAGTACGCCGGTCTGCAGCCGTGGGAAATTCTGGTCTCCGAGGCGCAGGAGCGGATGAGTTTCGCTGTTCCGCCCGATAAGATCGATGAGTTCCGCCGTCTGGCGGCCGAGCGCGATGTGGAAATTTCCGTACTCGGAAAATTCACCGACAGCGGGAAATTCCATATTCTCTACAACGGCAAAACGGTATGCTGCCTCGACATAGCGTTCATGCACGGCGGACTGCCCAAAATGAGCCTTAAGGCGGTATGGAAAGCGCCGCGTTTCCAGGAACCGGATTTCTCCGGCCGTAATCTGCGGGATGACTTTGTCGCCATGCTGGGGCGGCTTAATATCTGCTCCGATGAGTACAAGGCCCGCCAGTACGATCACGAGGTCAAAGGCCTGAGCGTGATAAAGCCGTTCTGCGGCAAGTGCCGCGATGTGCAGGGCGACGCCACTGTCACTATGATCGAGCCGCTTTCGGGGGAGGGCGTGATCCTTTCCTCCGCGCTGCTGCCGCGTTACAGCGACATCGACACTTATCACATGGCGGCGTCGGAAATTGATCTCGGCATCCGCCGCATTATCGCGGTCGGCGGCCGGTTGGGCGGTAAAATCGCCTGTCTGGATAATTTCTGCTGGCCCGACCCGGTGCAGAGCGAAAAGACTCCCGACGGCGAATATAAACTGGCGCAGTTGGTGCGGGCGAATCAGGCGCTGAGCGACTATACCCGCGCCTTTATGGTGCCCTGTATCTCCGGGAAGGATTCCATGAAGAACGACAGCACCCGCGGCGGCCGCAAGATATCCATTCCGCCATCGCTGCTGTTCAGCATGATTGCCAAGATGGACGATGTCTCCAAGGCGGTCAGCATCGATTTCAAGCATGCCGGCGACATCGTCTATTTCATCGGCGACACTAAGGCGGAGCTTGGCGGCAGCGAATATTTCGCCATGCTCGATGCGGTCGGCAACCGGGTGCCGCAAGTGGATGCCGGACAGGCTGTCAGGATCTTCACCGCGGTCGGCAACGCCACCGGGGCGGAACTGGTCAATGCGCTTACCACTCCGGCACTGGGCGGCAACGCCGTCGCGCTGGCCCGCATGTCCATGGCCGGTCGCCTCGGCGTAAGAGCGGATTTCGACCGTATTCCTGGCGAGGCCTGCTCCTTGACGGAAAAACTTTTCAGCGAATCCAACAGCCGCTTCATCGCCGCGGTGGCGCCGGAAAACTGCGCCGAGTTCGAACGGATGCTTTCCGGTATCCCGTTCGCCCGCGCCGGCGAGGTCACGGCGGCTCCGACGGTGGAAATTTCCGGTTCCGGCGAAACCATCTCCGTGCCGGTTGAAGAGTTGCTGACCGCCTACAAGCGTACTCTGGATCATATCTGATTTCCGGAAAGGAGGACTCAAGGGTGGAGAACCGGCGCGGCGCCTCAACGGATGTCGTCTGCAGCGCCATGCTGGCGGAGATCATGGAGCGGTATATCGCCGCTTTGGACGAGGATCTGCGCACTGCCGGCGATACCGCCGATATTTCCTCCTTGTTGAAAGGAATCCGCGACAACATCAGCCTGATTCCGTATCTCATCCGCAGGATGCATATCCGCGGTCCGCTGCTGGAGGATGCGGTTTCTGCCGGTTACAAGGCATTGCTTCAGGCGGTCCGGGAATGGCGCCCGGATTATGCCGCTCCCGGAGCCGCTCCGGCCCGGCTTTCCAGTTTCGCCTGTAATCTTATCAAACATGAACTCTGCCGTCTGCTGGACGGGGGGAAGCTGGTGGCGGAGTCCCCCTATGTCCGCCGCCGCCGCCGTTTGGCTGAAACGGCGGAGCGTACTTTGAGGGAGCGGCTCGGCCGCTCCCCGTCCGCCGCCGAGGTCGCCGCTGAACTTCGTTCCGCCGGTGTCCGTATGTCTGAATCATCGGTGCGCCGTTACCTTGCCGTTCCGGTCTGTGCGGTGGTGGATATTTCCGGTCTTCCGGAGGTAGTCGCCGATACCGCCGCTCCGGACGCTTCCGCGGTCATGGCGGAGGAGCAGCGGAATTTACGCCGCTCTTTCCGCGCTCTGGATGAGCGTTCCCGCCGGGTGCTGACCTGCAGTCTGGGGCTGGACGGCCGGTCGCCGCGCACTTTGAGGGCGATCGCCGCTGATCTCGGCTGTTCCGCGGAAAATGTCCGCAAAATCCGCAACCGGGCATTGGCATTGCTGAAAAATATGCTTACCGGGGCTGAAAATGGCTGCTGACACTCCGCTCTATCCGGAAAACGCCCTGATTCTGGCTCCGCTCTCCGGTTACACCGATATCGCCTACCGGGCATCCGCCCGCCGCTGCGGCTGCCGCTTCTGCTTTACCGAGATGGTCGATGCCGCTTCGCTTAAATACGCCAGAACCCGTTCGGAACTGATGCTGCGCCGCTCTCCTGACGAGGATTTTCTCGGGGTTCAGCTGGTAGGCGCCGATCCTGAGTATCTGCGCTGCGCCGTTGATGTGCTGAATGAATATGATTTCGATGTGCTGGATTTCAACCTCGGCTGCCCGGTGCGTAAAGTGGCGAAAAAAGGGGCCGGGGCGGAACTTGGCCGCCATGTGGAACAGGCGCTGAACTGCTTTTCGCTGTTTTCAATGTATTCCCGCCACCGCTTGTCCGCCAAGATCCGCATTCTGGATTTTGATGATCCCTCACCCACGGTGGAGCTGGCCTCCGGTCTGGCGGAACTCGGCGCCAGCGCCGTCACCGTGCACGGCCGCTTGATGCGGGATTTTTACTCCGGTCCGGTGGCGTTCCCGGTCATTGCCGCGGTGCGCGAAACCCTGCGGGGCAGGGCGCAGGTTATCGCCAACGGCGGGGTCACCGGCGCGGCGAGTTATCTGCGCCTCCGCCGCGAAACCGGCTGCTCCTGTGTAATGCTCGCCCGCGGCGCCATGGGCAATCCGTGGATCTTCTCCGAACTCGCCGCCGCGGCCGCGGGTACGGAGTATCTTCCTCCAGGTTTGGCGGAATGGGGAACCGAAGTGGAGCGCCATGTAGTGGATATGTGCCTTCTCTACGGCGAAACATCCGGGATGAGCATGGCGCGCAAAATCCTTCACGATTATTTCCGCGGCCGGGGCTTCAGCGGCGCGGCGAGGGGGGAGATATCCGCTCTGGCTTCTCTGTCGGAATTCCGCGCATTCATGCGCCGGGTCCCCCCCATGCACAGCCCTTCCTACTGGAACA
>JAZRUY010000134.1:0-4539 GCA_045598845.1 Victivallaceae bacterium | reverse complement strand
TTTTTTTGTTTTGGACACTTGCTTTTTTATTTTCGGCAGAGTACAATATAAGCAACTTGGCAGTGTGCGAGATGCCGCTATACACTGTCGAGTTCGGATAATTCAGCATCTTGGAGAGGCCGCACCTTTGTTTGATTATCTTTCAAATTTCGTTCCTTTTCTCGCATTTTGTAATTTGTTTATCCCGCAGGGAAAATAAGTTATCGTGATGTTGTCGTCACTTACGAAAACCTTAAATCCAAAGTTTCTTTTATCACCCTTATATGCTTTTACATATGCCCGTTGTTTTCCCTGATGCCACACTTCTCTCGGCGACTGAACCGTGTCCACCGCCATATCGAGCAATTCCAGTCTGCTCTTGAAATCTTTTTCCGTTTTATTTCTGACTTCCCAGTGTTTCATGATACCACTGTCGAATCTGATGGTTCTTCCGGCATTGTCTACGACATCAAGTCCGTTTTTCAGTTCGCTTATTGCTCGATTTCCTCTTATGTTCCGGGGCGGTATCGGGAAACTGTTTCTGTCCCATTCCGATACCGGTTCAAGCCCCAACTCCGCCGCGCTAAGAAACCGGTTGTTCTCCCTCAGCCGGAGCACTCTCGGGCTTGCCCCGCTTGATTTCGCCTTCGCCATCCGCCCGCCGGATTTCCCTTTCCTTGATTTTTTTGTTTTTTTGTTTTGGACACTTGCTTTTTTATTTTTCATCCGGTACATTTATGTTGGATTTGGAACGGTGCGGAATATCGCGATACCGTTTCATCTCCCCGGTCGCACGATATTCCCGTGCGGAAGGTAGTCCGGGATATGCGCGAGATGCCGCTTATGCGTATTGCCGGATACGAGTGTTCAGCATCTTGAACACTATGAATTGTTGGATTATTCATTTTAATCTTTTCCCTTTTCTCACTTTGTCCAATGACTTCACGCTTCTCGGGAAGTACGTTCTTACCGCACCGCCGTCTTCCGTGAAAACCGCGCATCCCAGACTTTTCTCCGGATTCCTGAAAGCCTGAAGATAAATTGTCTGTCTGCCGTGCCGCCATATTTCCCTCGGGTTTCTGACCGTTCTTACCGCCATTCCCAGTTTCATCAGCCGCCCGTTCACCTGCTTTGTGCCGTATTTCTCTTCTGTTTCCCGGTGGTCGAGCAGTCGGCGGTTGAAAATCACAGTTGAGCCGTCCGCAGCCTGTATTCTGAATCCGTGTTCAATCACTTTCCGGGCATTGCCGGGATTATTGTTGCCCGGGTCGGGAACAAATGTTTCCGGATTCCATTCCCCCGCCGGAATAAATAACTTTCTTCCGGTGTTCTCCCTCAGCAGTAATACTTTCGGCCGCGCCCGCTGCCCTTAGTTTTCGCCATTATTCGTCTTTCGCCTCCGGCTCGTCTCCGAAGTCGATTACCGGCGCTTTCGCCACCGCTATCTCACCGCTGATTTCCCGCTTCTCCACGAACTCGCCGCGCAGACGGCACCACATCTCCAGCAGTCGGCTGTCGCCTCTTTTCGCCGAGGCGGATATGACGTTTGCAATATACATATCGGCAAGCGACATCCGTTCGCCGGTCTTTTTGTCTGTAACCTGCCGGGCCAGCATGTTTTCCAGCATCTCCAGCACCGTTCTTTTTTCGCGCTGAACCGCCTGCGACTTTCTGCCGCCTTTTCTGCCGCTTTCCGCCGCTTTATCCGCCGCTTGCCCGGAAAAGCGAGTGGCATGACCGCGGGCAAGGTTCTCCGGATGCGGTTGCGGATGCGGATTCGCCATTTTATTCCCGCCTCGTTTCTGTTGTCTGCGTTGGTGTTCTACTAAAACACCGATTGTCAACAGAGAGAGGATACAGACTGCTTGAGAGCGAACACCACCGCTTCGCTGTTTTCATCTCCGGAAATGTTTTCGGCTGCGAGTTCTCTGAACTTCTCAGACGCTCTGATGCGTTCCAGACAGTTTTTGACCGCATTGGCTTGCTCTTTGGTGAAAACGAATGACATGCGCTCGATATCGGCATCTTCGCCGGATTCAGTATCATCTGTCCCGGTTTCTGAATCCGGCTCAAAAACCGGCATGCTCACGCCGAGCAGTTCAAGTTCTTCCGTCTCGAAATCGGCGGAAAGCAAATCCAGGTCGAACGCCGAACTGTCTGAAGTCGAGTTGTCCAGCACGGCAAGGTTTTTCCGCCGCGGGTCATCCGGGGATATATCGTCCCGGACGACTACGGTCAGACTGTCGCCGTCCGTGTGAACGATGTTCAGCGGAATGCCTCGTTTGCGGGCCTCACGGAATGTTCCGTTGCCGCCTATGATTACACCGGTGTTGTCGCACACAATGCTTCTGCCGCATCCGTTGTCATCCAGAGATTTTCCGATGAGGTCCAGGTTGCGGCGGTCATGCGTGCGGTAATTCCGTCCGTCCTCGCGGATCTGTATAATACTCTTATCTGATACTGTATTATTACTCTTACTTCTATCTTTATCCTGACTGTAATAATATTTATTACTATTACTTAATCTGTCGTTTGCAGTAACGGGATCCGTACTTGCGCTTCCGGCTGTCTTCCGTTTCATTTCGCTTTATCCTTTCCCTGTTTTTTATGTATTGGACTTGACTTTACTGTCAAAACATGATATAATGGCTATAGACGCTCCACCCTGGGCAAGGACCGTTCTCGAAAGAGCCCCCCCTGTGAGCGTCATTTTTTATTTTACCCGCGGGTATCCTTTTCCTTTCCTTGATTTTTTTGTTTTTTTTGCTTTACGCACTTGCTTTTTTATTTTTCATCCGGTATATTCATACCGAGGTTGAAAACGGTGCGGAATATCGCAATACCGCTTTCGCTTCCAGGCTGCACGATATTCCCGTGCGCGGGTACGCTGAGGGTTGTGCGGGATGTCGCTATACAACCGGTCGGTAGGGGTGTTCAGCATCCTGACACCATTTTTATCATTTTATCCGTTTCCCCTTTCTCGCCGTGTCTATTTTTTTTACTTTTTTAGGGAAATATGTTTTTGCCACACCGTTTTTCCTTACGAAAACCAAGCATCCGATACTGTCTCCGTTTTTTTGGCGAAAAGCCTGAATGTAAACAACCTGCTTTCGTTGCACCCACACTTCCCTGGGTTTTTTGACCGTACTTTCCGCCATCCCGAGTTTCGCCAGTCGCAATCGTATTTGTTTCTCTCCATAATCTTTTTCCGCATACCAGTGGTAAAAAAGTTTACGGTTAAAAAACACCGGTGCTCCATTGTATGCTTTTATTTCGAACCCTTTGTTAATTTTTTGTCTGGATTTCCCGGGGTTGCTGTCGCCCGGAGCGGGCGGGAAAGTCCCCGGATCCCATTCTCCCGCCGGAATAAATAACTTTTTTTCGGTGTTCTCCCTCAGCAGTAATACTCTCGGGCTTGCTCCGCTTGATTTCGCCTTCGCCATCTGTATGATTCCGGATTACGGATTGGATTTTTTCAAGCGGGATCTGTCAACCGCCGTCTCCCTCTTTTTTCTTCTTCCGCGTCTTTTCCGTGTATCATTTTTTTGCAGTTTTGAGCGTATTTTCCGTATCAGACGGTTTACCGTCGCGACGGATTTTTTCAACTGCGCCGCCGTTGATCTGATTGTGCATCCGTTTTCAAACCGGATCTTGTACACCGCGGATTCTTCCGGGGTCAAATCCCTCAGCCGGCCGCTTCCGGCCGTCTCCGCCCGCATGCCGAGCGTCCTGGCGATGCCCGACACCGGGATTCCCATGTCCGCGTAATCTTCAATGTCCCGTTTGACCCGCCGGCGCACCGCCTCCCGGGAGATCCCCTCGGCGCGGGCAATATCGCTTTGCCGCCGTCCGTCTTCGCCGAGAAACAGAATATCCATCAGCCTCATGGTGGTCTCCGGTTTTACCTTGAGCATCCAGTACAGCCGGCGCAGTGCCTCCGCCGCCATTTTCCAGCCGGACAGGTCGCTGGTCAACCCGGCGGTGTCGCCGCAGACATCGTCCGAAGCGTGCAGGAATGCCGTTACCGCCGCCTGTTCACCGCTTCCCGCCGTTCCGCTGTCCAGCGCGTCAGAGTATTCTATCATCCGGTTTGCCCCGGTGCGCCGCGCCCATTCCGCTTTTTTCTCGCGGATTACATCTATGCCGAAGCGCTTGAGGTTGCAGTCGCTTTCAGTGCATTGCAGGCACTCTACGCCGTAACATTTCTCGACATTTTCTCTCATATTATCCCCCTGCTTACTTGTATTCTCATATATAACCGTATATACTTACAGTAAGCAGGAGTCCGTCCAGTCTTCTGTTTCCTTTCCGCCGGGGCTTGAATGTCCCGGCTTTTTTATCCTGCTAAAACGGGCACTGATCCGGCGGCACTCCTCCCGCATACGGATTGTCCGCACCGGCGTCATGTTCTCCGGGAACAGCACCGGCATATACAGGTGGCAGAGTTTAACGTATTCGTGCTCCGCGGTCTGCAGCATCGGGTGCGGAACACCGCAGAAGGCGCAGTCCCGGCCGCAGTCCCGCCGCAGGGCGTGCCGCGCGGCGGCGAGCAGCCCCTCC
>JAZRUY010000133.1:0-1136 GCA_045598845.1 Victivallaceae bacterium | reverse complement strand
ATTTGGAAAAACGTTTGCTTGAGCCGGATAACCGTCAGGTTGAACTTAACGACAGGCTGGTGGAGGAAAAGATGAATTCCGAATTGGTTTCCGGCCGGTTGAAGATGACTGAGGCAAGAGTGAAAAAACTGGAAGATGATTTGGCTTCCGCAGGTTCAGCGGCGGATGAATTGCGCGCCGAACTGAATTCCGCAAAAAACGAATTGGCGCGCCGCGCCTCGGAAACTGCGCTGCTGGAAAAAAGATGCGAAGAGTTGGCGGTCTGCGTTACGGAGAAGGAAAGTACCGGTACCGCGGCATCGGGAAAGATTAAACAATTGGAGGAAAAACTTTCCGAGCAGAATGCTGAAATCGAATCGTTGCATAACCGTTTGACCGATGCCATACGGAAGGGCGGTGATTCGCAGAGTTTCAATACCGGACTGATGACTGAAAATAAGCGTTTGCGTGAAAATGTGGAAAAAATACTCGGAGAAAAAAATGATGCGGATGCGAAAGTCGCCGAATTCGAGTCGGCATTGCGGGCATTGAAACTGGAAAATGCCCGACTTGATGAATTAGCGGTTCGGCTGAATTCCAATATTACCCGTCTGGAAAACGAAAAATCAGCGGTGGAGGAAAAAGCCGGCCGCGACCGTTCCGCCTTGGGGTTGATGGAACTTGAAGTCAAAAGTCTGCGGGAACGCAATGGTGTTTTGGAAAATGATGTCCGCGAGCTTGGCGCACGCGGCGAAAGACTGGAAAGCAGTTTGAAAGTCCGGGATGAACAATACAGGCGGCAGAGCGCGGAAAGCAATGCAACGGTGCGCGAACTGAATGGCAAAGTGGAGCAGTTATCGCTTGCCCTGTCCGAGGCGGAAGGCAAAATATCCGCGGCGGAACAGGCCGCCGGGCGCGCAGGCAGGGAAAAAAGTGAAATCGCGCAGGAACTGGTGCGTACCCGTACTGAATTGCTGAAGGAGGAGGGAGCCCGCAAAGATGCGGAGGCATCCGCCTCGCAATTCAGCGCCGAAGCGTCCGCCGCCCGCGAACTGCGGAAACAACTTGAAACATACGGCAAAGAAAATCTGGAACTCCGCACCGTCGCGGCGGAAGTGGAAACGGTAAAGAAACGGCTGGCCGAATTGGAGCCTAAG
>JAZRUY010000132.1:0-7487 GCA_045598845.1 Victivallaceae bacterium | reverse complement strand
AACGGTGCGGTTTATACCCTGACGGTGAATGAGAATCAGGCCGCCGGCGACTATCTGCTGGCCGGAAACGCCTCCGGGTTCAGCAAGAATGTAACCGTGAAAGACACTTCCGGCGTTCAGCTCGGCACGGTTACGGTCGGCGGAAGTTTGACTGCCGGCGCCGGTGAATATTCTCTGCGCCGCAACGATGCCGGAACTTTGGTGTTCACGGTTGAAGTCAACGCCGATGACGACACCTGGTCCGGCGCAGATAAATTCGCCGCGCTTTCGGTTTCCGCTCCGGTCACGGACAGCGTCGGCGCATCCGATGCGACCGACTTCCGCCGTATCTCGGTATCCGCCACCGGCCAGTACGATTTCACTATCGGCGGCCTGACTGATCCGGCGCAGGTGAAGATCTGCGAACTGATCAACGGCAAACTGGTGACGGTAAAGAGCAAGACGGTTGCCACCGGCAAAACTTCCGACACGCTGAAAGGCGTTTCTCTTACCGCCGGCAAGACCTACTACGCGCAGATCAATGCGGTGAACGGCAATGATACCCGTTACACCCTGAATATGGCTTTGCCGGATCCGGACGGCACTTATGCCGGCGCGGATAAACTCGCCGCGCTCTCGGTTTCGGCCCCGGTCAGTGACAGCGTTGGAGCCTCCGATGCGGCCGACTTCCGCCGCATTTCGGTATCCGCCACCGGACAGTATGATTTCACTATCGGCGGCCTGAGCAATCAGGCGCAGGTGAAAATCTGCGAACTGGTGAACGGTAAACTGGTGACGGTGAAGAGCAAGACAATCGCATCCGGAAAGACTTCCGATACGCTGAAAGGCGTTTCTCTTACCGCCGGCAAGACCTACTACGCGCAGGTCAATGCGGTGAACGGTAAGGATACCGGCTACACCCTGAGCATGGCCGCTCCCGATCCGGACGGTACTTACGCTGATGCGGATAAACTCACTGCGCTATCGGTTTCGGCATCGGTCAAGGACAGTGTCGGCGCGGCCGATGCGGCCGACTTCCGCCGCATCGATATATCCGCCACCGGTCAGTACGATTTCACTGTCGGCGGCCTGACTGATCAGGTTCAGGTGAAGATCAGCGAACTGGTCAACGGCAAGCTGGTTACGGTGAAGAGCAAGACTATTGCGTCCGGCAAAACCTCCGACACCCTGAAAGATATTGCGCTTACCAATGGCAAGACCTACTATGCGCAGGTCAATGCGGTGAACGGCCGGGACACCGGATACACCCTTAGCATGGCCGCTCCGGATCCGGACGGCACTTATGCCGGCGCGGATAAACTCGCCTCGCTCTCGGTTTCCGCTCCGGTCACGGACAGCGTCGGCGCTGCCGACGCGACCGACTTCCGCCGCATAACTGTTTCTTCTACCGGCTCGTACACCTTCACTTTGAGCGGCTTGAGCAATCAGGCGCAGGTGAAAATCTGCGAACTGGTCAACGGCAAACTGGCGACGGTGAAGAGCAAGACCATCGCGGCCGGCAAAACCTCCGATACTTTGAAAGGCATCGCGCTTACCGCCGGCAAGACCTACTATGCGCAGGTCAATGCGGTGAACGGCCAGAATACCGGATATTCGCTGGAGATGGCATCCGCCGCCCCTGCCGCGGTATCGAATCTGCTGTCGCTCGATGCTCCGGATTTGAATATGTCCTCGCTGTCCTCCTTCGTTCCGGCTTACGGTACCGCGGCGGATCTGTACGGCGAAGAAAACCGGCTGCTCCGCCCGGAGGTGACCAAAATCGCCTGAGTTCCGGGGTTTAGTTTTAAATCATCCGGGCGGCTTTCCGCCCGGTATTTTTATGTCCCGAATTCCTATTACTTACTGTCCAAACGGGAGCGCGGCTCAGTTATCCGTAATATTCAACAAGATTGCCGTCTTGACTGACCGGTGACTTTCCGGCCTTGAGCCGGAAACTCATCCCGCCGTAGCCTTGGCGAAGGCGGACAGTTCCTATTAAACTCCGCGCAAAAAACCGGCGAAGTCGTACGGGTGTTACTACCATAAAACTCTATTACTTACACTCCGGTATCTGACAAACTTCCGTTACTTGGCTTGAAAAATAAAACCGCGTCGGCTGGCGGTACGATAACGAAGTTAAAAAGTTCCGCACAGTACTTCCGTACGGGCGGAACTTTTTGACAAGTAAGCCGCATATTTAGTATGCGGCTGTTAGCGTGCCGCTATGCGCGCGGCACCTCATTTCCTAAAATATAAATGTACCTTGAAATTCTGCGGAATTTCAGTATTTATCCCGGGATTGTTTGGCAGAAGCGCTGAACTCCTGCTTATTTCCCGGCCTGCCTTTTTATCTTCAACATCATTACCGGCGGCATTTCATCACCATGCATACCGCCATACTGTTTCTATAAAATTATAATTACGATTTCTTCCGCCTGCCCCGTAGTCGTGCCGGTTTATTATCCGCCGCCGACGGCCTCTCCTCGATTTCGCAGCGGATGCGGGCGGCGCGCAGCAGATGCAGGGCAAGTTCGGCGGAGCGCCGGGGCAGTTCCACCGCGGACGAGTGCGGACCGATTTCGATTTTGCCCATCTTGGATTTCCACACCCCGCTTTTTTCGGCGACAAGTTTCATCAGCCGCGACGGGGATATGCCGTCCTCGGAGCCGGTATCCAGGCGCAGAAAGACCTTGCCGCCCCGGCGCGGCGGCGCGGCGGACAAATCGGCGTACGAGGAAATATCCAGTTCATCGCGGAAACGGAGTTGCAGCAGCCGGGCGACCAGTTGCTCCGCATCGCCGCCGGAAAGCAGTTCGGAGGCGAACTGCCGGCAGCCGGGGGAAGGCTCCTCGCTGGACTCGGAATTCACCAGTTCGCGCAGAAAATGTTCCTTTTTCATCGCGATCACCGCTCCGCCGTCCGGCAAGGCCGGCAGGGAGATTTCCGCGCCGGTTTCAGTGCGGATAGCGTTGAATTTGCGTTTTTCCCCCGGGGTGAAAAAGGTGACCGCCGTGCCGGATTCGCCGGCGCGGCCGGTGCGCCCGATGCGGTGGGTGTAGATGTCGGCCGACTGCGGCAGGGAATAATTGATCACATGGGTGAGCCCGCTGATGTCGATGCCGCGGGCCGCCACATCGGTGGCGACCAGGATGCGGAACTGGCCGGACTTGAAACGGCTGATCACCCGGGTGCGCTGACTCTGGGCAAGATCGCCGTGCAGGGCTTCGACCGGAAAGCCGCGCCGCTGCAATTTCAGCGTCAGCTCATCCGCATCGGCGCGGGTACGGCAGAACACCATCGCATACGGACGGTCCGTCGCCGCCAGCAGGCGTTCCAGCACCGCCGCTTTATTATCCCGCTTGACTTCGTAGGCGTACTGGGAAATTTTCAATTCGGAATTTCCGCGTCCGTCATCGGCGGAAACAAACTGCGGATTGCGCATGAAGCGCTCCGCCACCTTCCGGATTTCATCCGGCATCGTGGCGGAAAACATCAGCATGCGGCGCTCCGGAGGAGTATGCTCAAGAATAGCGGTTATATCATCTATGAACCCCATATCCAGCATCTCATCGGCTTCATCCAGAACGGCGAAAGACACCTCCGCGAATGAAAGCGCTCCGCGCTCCAGCATATCCAGCACCCGGCCGGGCGTGCCGATTACGACATCGGCTCCGCGCCGGAGCGCGGCAAGTTGAATTTCCACCGCCTGACCGCCGAAAATCACCGCGTAACGCAGACCGCCGCCGGGTGTCAGGCTTTCCATTTCGCGGCCGATCTGCATGGCCAGTTCGCGGGTGGGCGCCAGTACCAGCGCCCTCACTTTGCCGGCGGCGGCGGTATCGCGCGTCAGGGTGTCGATGACCGGCAGCGCGTAGGCGGCGGTCTTGCCGGTGCCGGTGGCGGCGCGGGGGATCAGATCGGCGGAGCCGTCCAGCAATGCCGGAACGGCCAGCCGCTGCACCGGAGTCGGAACTGAAAACCCGCGGGCGCGGACGGTGTCAAGCAATTTTTCACTGAGTCCGAATGCGGCGAACCCGGTGTCTTTTTCTGAATTTTCCATTTGGATTCCTTCGAAAACCGCCGGCGATAGCGGCGGCGGTGAAATACGGATGAACGATAAATCTGACAAATGAACATTTAATATATCCCCGGAGAAGATATGAAACAAGCGCGGCGGAACAGTTTGATTTTTTCCCGGTCCGGATTATCTTATAGCAGGCCGGATTTGCGGCGGCGGAATAAAATACGGAGTTGCTATGATGAAACGCGTTTTATATTATCTGGCGGCGGCGGCGGTACTGCTGACCGGATGCTCGGAAAAACCGGAAGCGGCGGCGAAGGAGTTCACCGGGGCGATGGCTGCCGGCGACCGGGATAAAGTCATGATGCGCACCGCCGGAACCGCGGCGGAGATCGCGCCGCGCATGGCGGCGGAAATGCCGGATGAAGTGCGGCGGGAATTCCAAAGCATGCTGGTGGTCGGGGAGAGTGTGACCGATGAAGCGCAAGGCGCTGCGACGGTAACCCTGGCCGCTCCGGAAAGCGGGAAAATCACCCTGACGATGAAAAAAGACGGTAAAATCTGGAAAGTAACCGATCTGAAATAAAGAGCGGAACCGCATGACCGTAAAAAAAGCGGAGCGTTTGATCAACGCTCCGTTTTGTATTTGCCGCGAATCAGAAAATCACTTGCGGACGAAAATGACGGTCCCGGACTTGATAGTGCCGTCCGGCTCGATAAAACTCTCGTTGCCGCGGCGGACATCCTCGACCGACATGTTGTGGGCGGCGGCGAAAGCCTCGACCGTGGTGTCGTTTTCCACATTGACCGCGTCATAACTTTCAATAGTCTCGCCTGCATCGGAGGCATCTCCGAAATCAGCGGCGGCCTCGGCGGCGAAACCGTCATCGGCCGGAGCATCGCCGCCGGGGACCGGCGCGGGAGTATCAAATCCGCCGGAAACAACCGGGGCCGGCGCTTCGGCGGCCGCCGGGGAGGCGGCACCGGCATTCCCTTTGCCGGGGATCACCAGTTTCTGACCGATGCGCAGACGGCGCGCCTTGGCGTCATCCAGATTATTGGCTTTCATGAGATCGGACATCTTAACCCCGAATTTACGGGCGATTTTCTCCGGAGTATCACCGGACTTGATCTCGTAGGAACCGTCGGCTCCTGTAACCGCGGGCGCAGTATCTGGCTTGCCGGCCGATGAAACAGAGGGAGCGGCTGAAGCGGTATTGGCCGCCGGAGTTTTGGTCGGAGAAGGAATGACGATAGTCTGACCGGCGCGCAGTTTTCTGGCTTTGGCGTCATCCAGATTATTGGCCCGCATCACCGCGGAAACTTTCACCCCGTAGCGCACTGCCACCGCGCCGACGGTATCACCGCTGCGCAGAGTATAGTTTACCGACCCGGCGCCGGCATCGGCGGCCGCGCCTGACCCGCCGGCGGGAGCGGAAGTCACCGTACCGGTATTGAATGCCGCCGTCATCGGAGCGAATTCCGGGCGTTTGGGAGCGGGAGCGGCCGCCGGAGCGGCTTCCTGCCCGTTTCCGGATTCAGCGGACAGAGCGGCATAAGCGGGTTCCTCCGCCGCGGGCGCCGGAGACGCCGGGACATAATTACGCTGATCCATCACCACATCACGGCATCCGAACATGCCGGCGCAGACCGCCGCCACCCCGAGACTGACTGCAAGTTTTCCGCTTTTCACTTTTCGACCTCCGTAAAATTTCTTTTTAAGGAACACTTTCATACGAAATCCAAAGTTGTACATAATATAAAAAACAACCGGAATAAAAGCAATACGCAAATTTATTTTACCGGAATTATTTTCTGGCCGGCTCCGGATATTTCATCACCGATTCGTTTTCGCGGACCAGATTGAATTTTTCCCGGCCCACTTTCTCCACCCCCGCCGGAGCGGAAAGGGAATTGACCTCGTATGCCAATTCCGCCCTGGCGCTGCGGAGCGCATCCGCTTTGACCTGGCGCTCGTTATATTCACCGGTTTTCTTCTGCATGGTACGGTAAACCGGCAGCAGGAACACCGCCGCCATCGCCATGATGATGATCAGAAGCAGAAAGAGCAGATAATAAACCGCGCCGCGCGGCGGGACAGTCTTGCCGGAGTCGGATAAAGCCATGCCGCAACCTCCTTTTTACTCCGTGGCCACTCCGGGGAGAGTGAGCAGGAATTCCACATTGGTGGAATGTTTCTTCAAACGCGAAAGCAGTACTTCCATCGCCTTGTCGGAAGCCAGGCCGTTGACTCCGCGGCGGAGCGCCCAGACCCGCCCCAGTTCATCCTTGTCGAGCAGCCAGTCCTCCTTGCGGGTTCCGGACTTGCCGATATTGATGGCCGGGTAGATGCGGCGGTCGGAAACTTCGCGGTCCAGATGCAGTTCCATATTGCCGGTACCTTTGAATTCCTCGAAAATCACATCGTCCATCTTGCTGCCGGTATCGATCAGCGCGGTGGCGATGATGGTGAGGCTGCCCTGCCCGTCGCCCTGGATATTGCGGGCGGCGCCGAAGAATTTCTTGGGCTTCTGCAGGGCCGCGGCATCCACGCCGCCGGTCAAAATCTTGCCGCTGTGGGGCTGCAGGGTATTGTAGGCGCGGGCAAGCCGGGTGATGCTGTCCAGCAGAATTACCACATCGTGGCGGTACTCCACCAGCCGCTTGGCTTTTTCAATCACCATCTCCGCCACCTGCACATGGCGCTCGGGCGGCTCGTCGAAAGTGGAACTCACCACCTCGGCGTCCACGCAGCGCTTCATATCCGTTACTTCCTCAGGCCGCTCGTCGATCAGAAGCATAATCAGTTTCACTTCCGGATTGTTCGCCCGGATGCTGTTGGCGATCTTCTGCAGCAGCACGGTTTTTCCGGTGCGCGGCGGCGCGACGATCAGACCGCGCTGCCCCTTGCCGATGGGGGTGACCAGATCCACCACCCGGGTGGAGAACTCTTTCGGGTCGCGCTCGAGAAAAAGCCGCTTGGTCGGAAAGTCCGGGATCAGGCTGTTGAACGGAGTGATCGTCTTCTTATGTTCCGGAACATCGTTGTTTATGCTCTCGACTTTGAGCATCGCGTAGTAACGCTCCTTCTCCCGCGGCTGGCGGATCTGCCCGGCCACGAAATCGCCGTTGGTCAGACCGAGCCGCTTAATCTGCGACGGGGAGAGATAGATATCTTCCGGACTGCTCACATAGCAGTAGTTGGCGCTGCGCAGAAAACCGTAACCGTCGGGGAGGATTTCCAGATAGCCGCTGCCGTACAGTATGCCGCATTTTTCGGCATTGGCGCGCAGAATCTCGCCGACCAGCATCGCCTTGTCCAGCGCGCCGATGCCCTCGACTCCCAGTTCGGCGGCCATGGCGGCCAGTTCATCGCGTGATTTGGACTGCAGTTCGGCGATGTTGATCGCCGGAGCGGACGGATCCGGCTGAGGACCGGCGTGTTCCTGATTTTCCGCCGGAGCGGCATCGGCCGGGCCGCCGGAAT
>JAZRUY010000131.1:0-9466 GCA_045598845.1 Victivallaceae bacterium | reverse complement strand
CCGATGCTGATGTGCTGATTCTGACGGTAAACGCGCAGGACGGAGTGCTGCCGCTCGACGCTGAAGCGGCGCGGCGCATACGCGCGGCCGGCAAACCGGTGCTGCTGGCGGTGAACAAATGCGACAATCCGGAACTGGCGGAAAGATCGGCGGTATTCGCAGAACTGGGATTCCGCGACATATTCCCGGTATCGGGACTGCATAAGACCGGGTTGACAGCGCTGATAAATAAAGCGGCGGCGCTGCTGCCTGAACCGGCGCCCGAAGAAGAAATGCAGGAAGAGGAGCGGCTGCGCATCGCCCTGGCCGGCCGGCCCAACGTCGGAAAATCATCGCTGATAAACGCGCTGCTGGGCGAAGACCGGGTGATGGTAAGCCCCGCGGCCGGCACGACAAGAGACGCAATCAATGTCAATTTCACCTTGAAATGCCCGTCCGGCGAAGAAATTCCGGCGGTACTGGTGGATACAGCCGGTCTGCGCAAGAAATCAAAAGTCGATACAGTGGTGGAATTTTTCAGCGTGATGCGGTCGAAAGCAGCGGTTGAGCACTGCGATCTGGCGGTGCTGGTGCTGGAAGCCGGCATTGACGGAATTACCGCCCAGGACCGGAAAATAGCCGCAATGGTACGGGATGCCGGCTGCGGATGCGTGATCGCAGCAAACAAACTGGATCTGTGCGATGCGAAACTGCAGGAACTGGAAGCTGAACTGCGCTATTCGCTGCCAGGCATGGACTATGCGCCGCTGGAATTCGTATCCGCGCAAGACGGGCGGGGACTCGGTGCGCTGACGGAGAGGATCGCAGAAACAGCCGGACAACTGAATTTGAAAATCAGCACCGGGCTAATCAACCGCATCATCGCCGACGCGGTGGAATCGCACACTCCGCCGATGGCCGGAACCGCTCCGCTGAAAGTATATTATGCGACCCTGACCGGAATGAGGCCGCCGCATATTCTGCTGTTTGTGAACAATCCGGCCAACTGCGCGGACAACTATATCGCTTTTCTGAAAAATCATATCCGGCGCGCCATAGGCCTGACCGGACTGCCGATTGAAATAGAATTGCGCGCCAGACCGAAAAAAGTGCAGAGCATACACAGCGAACCGGGAAAGCCGCGCCGGAGAGGCAATGCCGTACGCAAGATAAATACGGCGGAGGGCAAACCGGAAATCAGGGCGGCAAGAAAAAGAAAATCCGTTCCGTTAAAAGGAACTGCAAAACTTAAACTGAGGAAAAAGAAAAAATGAATGCATCGGAAGAAGATATCAAGCGCTTTATGCGCGGACAGATTGAAGCCGGAGTAAAATTGTCGGATGTGCAGAAACTGGTGAACGAACAATTCGGCACCGCCTACACTTTTATGGATATCCGTATTCTCGCATCGGAACTTGACGATATCGACTGGTCGGCCGGAGATCCGAAGCCGAAGACGGAACCGGAAAAGGAATCCGGGGACAGCGCGGACGGCGGCAATAACTCACAGCAGACTCAGGAAAAAGGGAACGGAAAAACCGTGGTGGAAATCAGCAAACTCGCCCGCCCGGGAATAGCGCTGTCTGGAAGCGTAAAATTTTCAGGCGGCAATACCGCCGAATGGTATGTGGACCAATACGGCAGAGTCGGTTTCGAAAATGTCAACGGCGGGAAGCCGTCCGAAAAAGACATGCAGGAATTTCAGGCTGAACTGCAGAAGATGTTTTGACGCGGACGGAGTAACTGCCGTCGGATGAATGACCCAAGGGACATATGCCGTCTTATTTTCGAGCGGCTGATGGTTGCTGTGACCGCACTGGCCGCCGTTGCCGCGGTGCTGTACGCGCTGCTGAGCAATGAGTTTTTTATACTGCACTGCGTTCTGCCGTGCGTTTCCGAACTCCGCCCAGATGTACGGATCACCGCCGATTCGCTGGAACTTGAACCGCTGAGCGGATATCTGAACGCGGCGGAAGTAAAAGTACGCTATCAGGGGCGGGAAGTTTTTTCCGCTGATTCGGTGCAGGGCTGTATTTCGCTGCTTCCGCTGATGAAGCGCATAATCAGATTCAACGATGTGGAAGTGAACGGCGGCACTGTGAATCTGCTGCCGGAAGACTTTATGACGGAAAACACGGAAGAATGCGCCCTTTTCGACTTCACCGATATAGATTTCAGGAATTCCGCTTTAAGCATGGGCCTGGGCAATTCCGCCGGCGCGGATGCGGCGGTAATTAATTTCGAATACCTGAACATGGAAAAATTCGGCGACGGACTGCCGTGCAAAATGCACGGCGGCGGGAAACTGTCGCTGCGCTCCGGCGCCGAAACTCCGCTGGACGGAAAAAATATAAAAGTAACTGTCGAGGGCTTCCTTGAAACCGGATTGCTGCCGCGGCGGGTTTCGCTGGGAGCCGAACTTATCGCCGCTTCGGATGACAGCGATATTACCGATGTCGGGATGGAAATACACCGCGGACCGGGAATAACAATAATCGACCGGCTGTATGCGGCAGGAGGAGCGCATAACGGCAATTTATCCTGCTCCGGAACGATTACCGATGCCGGAGCATATGCGTTTTCCGTCACCGCGGACCGGGCCGCCGGCGATACCACGGCATGCATCACCGGGCTGATACCCGGATTCGCGCCGGCGGCGGTTGAAATAACCGGCGGCGGATTCATATCCGGGTATGCCGGAAAGATTTCCGGCTCGGGCAAATGGCACATTTCCGGCGGAGGAGAATCACATGCCGGAGAACACGGTTTCAAATTGCCGGCATTCACCGCCGACCTGAAATACGCGGTGAACTGGATACCGGAACTGAACCGCGGCGAACTTGCCGAACTGGAACTGCGCCTCAGCCAGCCGGACACCGGCGGATATGCAAAAATAACAGCGGCCGACCCGGGATATTACGGAACTGTCGGAAAAGAAGATTTACCACCGGTACGGTTTGCCGTAACCGCGCGCGATACCGATCTGACGCTGCTGAACCTGCTGATCCGGGACTGGTTCATCTTTCCGACCGTCGGAACCATCGATGCCGACGGGATGATTGCATGCGGGAAAGATTTTCCGCAAATGAATATTTCCGGTTGTGCGGAAATCAGCGAATCCGCCTGGAAATTCAATCATACCGACCGGGAATTCCCGGCGATGACAATGGGTTTCAATGCGGAAATAGAAGATGAAAACCGGATAATAATACACGGAATAGAAGCGCACCCGGAAAACGGCAAAATGAACTTTTCCGGCTCATTCAGGCTGCCGAAGCGGAACATAAGAAAACTCAGGGCGGATTTTCACTGCGCCGCCGACAGCGGATTCGTCAATCTTTTCACAGGAGAACAGCTGGGGTTATCCAAAGGCGGAATACGGGCGGACGGTAAATATGTGTGGAGCGGCGCGCGGCGGCAACTGGATTTATCCGGGCAAATCAAACTGGAGGACGGAGCGGCGGTAACCGCGGGTGAAAATGAATTCGCCGGAGCGGGGGCGGATATACGAACGGAAATAACCTATTCGCAGCGGAAAAACAAACTTGATATACATACGCTGGATGCCGAATTGCGGTGCGGCGGGAAAACGGCGGCGCGCATACGCTGCCCCGGGGAATTAAGACTTGACCGCGGCGAGTACAGCGGCAAATGGCATCTGACATATATCGACGGCGGAGAATTGCGGAGATGGGTGCAACCTGATTTCAGCACCGTATTCACCGGTTCGGCGGAACTGGAACTGGAACTGCGGAACAGATTCGAAAACGGAAAAGCAAAAGGCAGGGCGGAAATGAACGGCATCAATTCCGGCGGCAAGGCGGAAGCGAACGGAATTTCACATTGGGAACTGAACTGGGATAACCGGGATATCAATATTCCCGCGGCGGATATAATCCTGACCTGCGGAGGACGGGAGATTCTGCACTGCGACGGGCAACTTTTTCCGGCGGCGGAAGACGCGCCCCGCACAGCGGATATCCGGCTTTCAGCGCTGGAACTGCCGGAACTGCTGGAACTGATGCCGGATCTGAAAAATGAAAACGATGCCGACAAAATGCGCCGGAGAGAGGAAAATTTCGAGCGGTTGCGGCCGGAACTGTACGGCACGGATGACCAGATATGGAAAATCAGAATAGACAATGCGCATTTAACCGGCCGGCTGACGCTGGACTCGGATATAGAACTGGAGCGAAGGAATAATTTTCTGCGGTCGCGCCGGTTCCGGACGGCGCTGAACGGCAGCGGATTCAACGGAACATTCAGTGCCGTGGATGAACAGGGCCGGGGAATTCACTATGAACTCAGGCTGGACGGGGAGGACGAACTGGAACTGGCCCCGCTGATAGAAGCATCCGCAAACGCGGAATACCCGGATTTACAGTGCCGGCAAAAACAAATTAACCTGCAAATGCGCTGGCTGGACGACGGGACGGGGAACTGCTTTTCGGACAACGGCTCCGGACATCTTCACATCCGCTTCGGAAAAATGTCGATACCGAGCAGTCTGGGAGAAAAGCCGGTATGGCGCATCATACTGTTTCCGGCGGATGTGCTGTTCGGGCTATGGGATGCGGTGCCGGATATGCTTTCGGTTACAAAAATCGACCGCGCGGCACTGCGGCGGAAACTCTTCACCGTCAAATTCAACAGCGGGGAAGCGGCGCTGAAACTGAAAAACGGCCGCTGCGAATTGGATAAATGCGTGTTCTTCGGCGACATACTCACCAGAGTGTACTTCGAAGGCAATATAGCGATGAACAAACGGCGCGACCTGAATCTGACCGGATATGTCACCGCCGGAGGTATTCAGACGGCCATGCCGATAGAAGGATGCGCGGCCGATCCGGTGATGCGTCTGGACAAAATGCCGTATCAGTCATTTCTGGCGCTGCTGCAGAAAATCGGCACTCTCAATCTGGTGGGACTAAGCGGCTCGGCTCCGGACGCAGGACGAGATGACCCGGTGATCATGCTGGACCAGCTGGCGGCGCCGCTGCAACTGATCCCGGTGAAAATATGGGAAATGTGGAAATGACCGTACCGGAACTTTTCGACAGTCATTTTCACTGCGATCCGGCGATACCGCCGAAACAGTACCGCGATGAAGCGCTGGCAACGGCGAACGATCCGGATTTTCATCTGCCGGCGGCAGTGGAAACGCTGAGCATGATGGCGATGGGCGCCGACTATGCAAGCAGTACGGAAGCGGCGGCGTTCTCGGAAGCGGCGGACAATATCTGGTTCGGAGCCGGAGTGCATCCTGAAGACGCGGAAAACTATTCAGGAAAACGCAATAATTTCAATGTGTTCAGAAACAATCCGAAATTGAAATGCATCGGGGAAATCGGGCTGGACTACTTCTGCTCCGGGGTTACGCCGGAAAAGCAGCGCCGGGTAATGGATGATTTTCTGACGCTGGCGCTGGAGTGGGAACTGCCGGCGGTAATCCATCTGCGCGGTCAGGAGAATTCCGGAAAGGTCTATGCCGACGGGCTGGCGGCACTGCGGGATTTTTCCGCCGCCGGCGGCCGCTTCTATGTGCACTGCTACACGGGCGGCACAGCAGATGCGGAACGGCTGCTGGCGCTCGGCGCCATGCTGGGAGTAACCGGCATTGTTACTTTCAAAAAAGCGGACAATGTGCGGGAAGTGCTGAAAATAATACCTGATGACCGGCTGCTGATCGAAACGGATTCCCCGTATCTCGCCCCCTGCCCCAGGCGCGGCAGACGCAACACCCCAGGTCTGCTGCCGCTTACCGCGCTGCGTGTCGCGGAGGAACGCGGCACGGATTTCGTATCGCTGGCGGCGCTGACCGCCGGCAACGCCAGGCGTTTTTTCGCGCTTGACAGCGGCGGGTAATTCCTATATGTTAAGGCGGAGTCGCAGATGAACAGATTTTTAATCGCCAGAATTTTATTTTTTCTACTCGGAGCGGTGTATGCCGCCGCCGCCGCGATGATATGGCGGATAAGAACTGACAATCTGCCGGGATACGAACGTTTCTGCCGCCGGCGGATACCGGCGCTCTTTATCGGCTGGGCGGTGCTGGCGCTGTGCGTGCCGCATGTGCAGGAGATAGCCCCTTTTTTCAGCGGGATGGAAGCGGTGCTGTATCTGATCGCCTATTTCGGCGGAGTACTGGCGGCATGGCTGGTGGATTTTCCCATGGCCAGAGCCGTAGCCGGAGCGATGATTCTCGCATCGTTTTACGCGGTCCATTTCGCTTTTGATTTCCATGCCGCGGCATTGCCGGCGGTATCCGTATGCGCATGGCTTGCCGGGTTGTTCGGAATCGCGGTGTCCGGCAAGCCGCCGCTGCTGCGCGACATCTTCCGCAAATGCGCGGAACGGGGATGGAAAAAAGTCTTCGCCGTATTGTTCGCGGCGGAAGCAGCGGCGATGCTGCTGGCGGCGCTGACCATCCGTATCGCATAAGGAGCCGCTCCGCCATGGCATTTGATCTCGCCGAATACGCCGATGCGCACCGGGTGCCGCAGCCGGAAAAATTCACAGCCCGCTGCGGAAAACTGCGCGACATGCTGTGCACGGTGAATCAGCATGTTAATTTGACCCGCATCACCGGAGCGGAGGAATTCGCGGTCAAGCACATCGCCGATGCGCTGAGCATAGCGGATTTTTTTCCTGAAATAGCAACGGAGCGCCTGCTGGTGGCGGATATAGGATGCGGAGCGGGATTTCCGTCGCTCGTGCTGGCGCTGGCCTGGCGCAATCTCAATGTAACCGCCATTGATTCAACCGGAAAGAAAATCGATTTCGTGGCGGCGGCCGCGGACGAACTCGGATTGAAGAATATCCGCCCGGTCAAGGGCAGAAGCATAGAACTCAACCGGAAAAAAGAATATCAGGGCAGATTCGACATCGTGACCGCCCGCGCGGTGGCGCCGGGAATGAAGCTGGTCAGCGAATGCGACAAGATGCCCAAAGCGCGGACCGGCAGATTTATTTTCTACAAGACCCCGGTGCAAGTCAGCGAAGATATGGAGGCGCTGAGCAGGGCGGCGGACCGGTTCAGCCTGCGCTGGCATGCGTCGGCGCAATTTTCACTGCCGGAAAATCAAGGCGAACGCCAGTTTATCTGGTCGGAACAGATTCCGCAGTGAGCGAAGCGGCATACCCCGACAGCGAATTATCGCGGGCGCCCATTATCACCACCGCATCGCCTCCGGCGGCCAGGCCGTCAATCCAGCGGCGCAGTTCCGCGCGGTCAGGCATCGTGAGATAAGTCTCGGAATGCGCGGATTCAGCCTGCCATTCCGCACAGACCTCGGCGGCGGAAGGCTTGAAACAGGAAGTTCCGCCGGCATAGTACGGCTCCATAATCACAAAACGGTCATCCGGGCGCAGAAAGATTTCAAGCGCTTCGAACAGAGCGCGGCGCATAAAACCGAAAGGGCCGTACCCGTGAGGCTGAAATACGGCGATAAGCCGGCCGGAAGTACTTTCACGGATACCGCCGAGGCAGGAAATTATCTTCTCCGGATTATGGGCGTAGTCGTCATAAACCGCGGCGCCGGACGCGGGGCGCCCGGCATAATCACAGCGGCGCCACACTCCTCCGAAACGTTCCAGCGCGGCGATCGCGGCGGCGCCGGACGCGATTCCGGTCATTTCCAGCATGGCGAAAACCGCCAGCGCGTTGGCGGCGGTATGAAACCCGATCTGCGGCAGACGCAGGGCCCATTCGCCGTTGACCTCCGCCGTGCCGCCGGGAACGCCGGGACGGTAGCCGGAAATCCAGTATTGCGATCCGGAATGCGGAGAAAGGTCGAAATCCGCCAGCGGCAAACTGAATCCGGCCGGCAGCAGACCGCTCACCGCATCGTAAACTTCGCGGGAAACCACCGCGCCGCGGCGTACTTTCCGCAGAAATTCCGCAAAAACCCCGGCCAGCTCGGATTTGCTGTAATGATCGGTGCCGATATTCAGAATCAGAGCGTAATCGGCGGAATAATTGAGCAGACTTTTATCACTTTCATCCGCTTCAAAGACCAGTACGGAACCGTCACCGGGACGATAATTTCCGGCCTGCCCCGGACGAATGAAATTTTTGACCAGCCCGCCCACCAGCGCATCCGGATTTTTCCCGGCATTGAGCATCGCTTCCGCCAAATACGCGCTGACCGAACTTTTGCCGCAACTGCCGGTAACCGCCACGGAGCAGCCGGGAAAACCGTCTATCAGTATTCCAAGCAGTCCGCTGCGGTGAATACGCCGGACATCCGCGGCGGCGGTAAAATCGGGATTGTCATTTTCAATGGCGGTGGAATAAACCAGGGCATCCGGCAAACCGGCGGCGGCAAAACTGCCGTCCTGCGGAAACACCGTGACTCCGCCGGCCTTCAAAGCGCCGATCAAAGCCGCGTTTTCCGGCCGGTCAGCACCGCGGTCACTGCCGGTAACCAGGCAGCCGCGGCGGCGGCACATCGCCGCCAGCCCGCTCATACCGATACCGCCCACCCCGACGAAATGAAGTTTTTCCGGCAATCCAGTATTCATTATTTTTTCTCCGTCTCCGGCGATTCGGCCGGCTGAATGTTCATATAACGCAGCACTCTGCTCATGGTCCGGCGAAACACCGGCGCCGCCACCGTGGAAGCAAAATGGGCGCCGTGCGGTTCATCGAAATTAACCACCATCACCAGTTCAGGATCGCGCGCCGGCACAAATCCGGCGAAACTGGAATTGTACTTGCCGGGCAGATATCCGAAAGGCTCATTCGTGAATTTTCCGTCCGGACCGCGCTTGCGCGCCACATACTTGTGGCTGGTGCCGGTTTTGCCGGCGACATCATATCCGGGAATGGCGGCCTTTACCGCAGTGCCGCCTTCCTGAGTCACCGTGATCATCATTTCCACCAAATCGTGAAGCGCCCGCCGGTGCTCGAACATCTGAACCGGAGGCTCGACAGCGATCCGCTCCACCTCTCCGGTATCCGGATTCTCCAGCCGGTCAACCAGACGCAACTGCGGCAGCCAGCCGTGATTGGCAAGCGCACAGTAAGCCCGCGCGATCTGCAGCGATGTGGCGGACGCGCTGTATCCGATGGAAGCCCTGGTGACGGTGAGTTTATCCCACCGGCTCACCGGCGGGAGATTGCCGCGCGATTCATTCGGAAGCGGAAGCCCGGTCTTATGGCCGAACCCGAACATATCCAATGCCCGGAACAGCCGCTCGTTGCCCATCATCAGCGCGATTTTGGCGGTACCGATATTGCTGGATTTCTGAATCACGCCGGCCACGGTCGGATTGCCGTAGTCATGAGTATCCGTCAACCGTTTGCCGCAGTAAACCCACCGGCCTTTCTCGCAGTATATATGAGTATCCGGAGTTACAATTCCCCAGTCCAGCGCCTTACCGACGGTAAACGGCTTCATAATTGAGCCGGGCTCGAACTGCTCGCTGGCGATCAGAGTATTGGCGGAACGGCCGGCCAGTGTCGAACGGTCGTTGGGATCAAACG
>JAZRUY010000130.1:0-34113 GCA_045598845.1 Victivallaceae bacterium | reverse complement strand
CTATTGAGCAGGCGTGAATTTGACGGCAATAAATTTACCCGCGGATGCGTGGCAATTTACGGTGGAAGCGATAAATATGCCGGAGCCCCCGTATTGGCCGGCGCCGCCGCGCTGAATTGCGGAGCCGGATTGGTACGCTGCACATTACCAGGATCTCCGAATCGCCCGGCCGGAACTCCGTTGGCTCTAATCGTGGAAAACACCGGCGGAGATGGAATATTTTCACGGGAATATGCCGAAAAAATGGCAATACCCGCCCGTTATACCGCCGTATGCGGCATGGGTATAACCAGGCAAGCGGCCCCGGAAATAGTGGCGGCGGTATTGCGCTCCGGATGTCCGGCGGTACTGGACGCCGACGCGCTGAATTTGATTGCCATGCACCCGGAATTACTGAAAAACCGCAAAACCGGAGATACCGTGCTTACTCCTCATGCGGAAGAAGCCCGAAGGCTGGAACTGGCCCTGCAATTGGATTCATCTCTTCCCGGAATCTCCCGGGCGGCGCGACTTGCCTCCGCCACCGGATGCGTAGTGGTACTAAAAGGCGCACGAACCGTAACCGCCGCTCCGGACGGAGATACTGTGATCAATCTCAGCGGATGTCCGGCACTGGCCACCGCAGGCAGCGGCGATGTGCTAAGCGGAGCCATAGGAGCGTTTCTTGCCGCCGGAATGACGGCATTCAACGCCGCCGCGCTGGGGGTATTTATTCACGGCAAAGCGGGAGAAATACTGAGCCCGTGCGGCTCCTGCGGCATAACCGCGGACACACTGGCCGGAACACTTCCGGCGGCCATCAGGTCTGTATCGCCGGTCTATTGAAACAAAATCCGGCATCCGATGCCGGCAATTACCGCTCCTCCCGCCGCCGTCATCCAGCCGTTGCGGCCGGATATTACGCTGATACGGTGCCCCAGAAGTACCCCGGCGAAAGAAACCGCTCCTGTCACTATTCCCATGGACAAAGCCGGAAACATTACCGGAGTGCGGGTGAAAGCAAGAGACGCTCCCACTGCAAAGGCGTCTATGCTGGTAGCCACCGCCGGCGCCAGCAGCCGGGGCGGACGGAAAAAATCACCCGGCGGTAAAATTTTATCCGGAGTTGTTCCGCAACCGTCATCGGCAACACCTTCAACAATCATTTTTCCGCCGGTCAGCATCAGCAGACCGAATGCTATCCAATGATCAAATACAGCAACCGCAGGACCGGTAAAAAATGATGCCGACCAATACCCGGCAAGCGGCATAAGCAACTGAAACCCTCCGAAGAATAACGCCGCATACCCGGCATTGCGCAAACAACGGGAAGAACAGGAAGACAAAGCCCCGCTAACCGATACTGCGAAAGCATCAATAGAGACACTCAGGGAAAGCAAAATGATTTCGGAAATCCGCACGGCGCAGTTATTTCATCAGCATAGCCATAACCGCTTTTTGAACATGCAGACGGTTTTCCGCTTCGTCAAAAACGATTGACCGCGCATGATCATCCATAATACCGGCGGAAACTTCTTCTCCGCGGTGAGCAGGCAGACAATGCATGAATTTCGCCCCCGGCGCTGCATTGTCAAACAACCTTTCGTTGACTTGATAAGGCCGGAAAATGCGCATCCGGCGCTCGCGGTCCTCCTCAAATCCCATGCTCACCCAGACATCACTGTAAAAATAATCCACACCTTCGGCGGCTTTAAGCGGATCAGGTTCATAAGTCACATTATTTCCTAAGAAAGCGGCATCCGGACGTTCTTCCTCGGGAGCGGATATCACCACCCGCATACCGCAGAGTTTTCCGGCCAGCATCAGCGAATTGGCGATATTGCTGCGCCCGTCGCCGTAAAATGCCAGTTTTATCCGTTCATCGCAATAACCGGAATGCTCTTTAATGGTCATAATATCGGCCAGTATCTGGCAGGGATGATAACTGTCTGTAAGCGCATTGATAACCGGAATATCCGCTTCGCGCGCCAATTCTTCCACATCTGAATGAGCAAAAGTGCGGATTACAATGCCATGCAGAAAACGGCTCAGTACATGCGCCGTATCAGAAACGGTTTCACCGCGTCCGAGCTGCATCCGGCTTTGATCCAAATACAACGGATAACCGCCCAGTTCATTGACTCCGACCTCAAAAGACACTCTGGTGCGGGTAGATGATTTAGCGAATATCAGCCCGATACTCTTTCCGGCCAGAGGTAGAAAATCCCGGTTTCTTCCGCGCTCGCATTTGAAACGGGCGGCTAAATCCAGTACCGCCGTCAAATCATCGCGGTCCATATCGTTAAGCGTCAATAAATCTTTCTTCATGATTTCTCCCGTAAAATTAATTCCGAATAATACTGCGCTATTTATATTCAGCACTTTTCAAGGCGGCGGCAATACGTTCCAACCCGCTATCCGCTTCAGCACGGGTCAAATTCAGCGGAGGCAGCAGACGCAGCACGGTTTCCCCCGCGGTCAAAGTAACCAGACGCTGTTTCATGCAGGCTGAACGCAGAGAACCGGCAGGACGGTCCAGCACCACCCCGATCATCATACCCATGCCCCGTATTCCGGTGACAAACGGATAGCCGGCGGTTATTTCAGCAAGCTTCCGCCGCAAATACTCCCCCTGCTCAATGCAGTTGGAAAGAATATTCTCACGATCAAACGCCTCCTGCACCGCCAAGGCGGCGGCACTGACAAGCGCCGTGCCTCCGAACGTGCTGGCATGTGTTCCGGCCGTAAGGACGGCACTGCATTTATCCCCGGCGATTACCGCCCCCATCGGCAGACCGTTGGCAATCGCCTTGGCCATGGAAAGCGCATCCGGACGGACCCCGAAAGACTGCCAGGCGAACCGGGTGCCGATTCTGCCCATACCGCACTGCACCTCGTCGAACAACAGCAAAATATCCTTTTCATCGCACAGCGCGCGTACCTGCCTTAAATATTCCCGGTCGGCGGGCAAAATGCCGCCCTCACCCTGAACAGGTTCCAGTACTATCGCGCAGGTGCGGCAGTTTACCGCGGCGCGTAAAGCCGATATGTCGTTAAACGGAACTTGCCTGAATCCCGGGGTATCCGGTTCGAATCCCTGACGGTACTTTGCCCTTCCGGTAGCCGCCAAAGTCGCCAGAGTACGCCCGTGAAATGAGTTTTCCATGGAAATTATTTCATTGCGTCCTCCGCGGGCGTTGCCGTAGCGGCGGGCAAGTTTAAACATCCCCTCATTGGCTTCCGCCCCGGAATTGCAGAAAAAAACCGAACCGCTGAAACACCCGGCTATCAGTTTTTCCGCCAATTTCGGCATCACCGGATTCATGTACAGATTGGACACATGAACCAGTTCGCCGGCCTGCCGGCGTACCGCTTCTGTCACCCCGGGATGGCAATGCCCCAGATTGCATACGGCGATACCGCTGGAAAAATCCAGATACTCATTCCCCTCATCGTCCCACAGCCGGGCACCGCAGCCCCGGACAAAAAGCGATTCAGGAGCATAGGTGGGCATCACATACCGCCGGTAACGCTCCGCCGTCTGTTGGTAAATATCACTCATTTCCGCCCTCCGTATTCTGAATAAAACCGGATAAAACAACTATCAGCCGTTTCAGCGCAGTATCGGGAAAAGCAATAATATAATCCCCCTGCCGGTAAAATCAACACAGGCGGACAAAAATAAAAACTGATGTTTCCGGTTGCTACCGGAAACATACGCAGACGAAAACAACCGATTATCTACCGCAACACTGCTTATACTTTTTCCCGCTTCCGCAAGGACACGGATCGTTGCGGCCGACCTTGGGCATTTCACGATGGAAAGTAACCGCCTGACGGGCGCCGGAATCCGCAGGCGCCGCGGATTCGGCATGCCGGCGCGACTCGATCTCGCGGGCGGCTTTTTCCGGAATACCGAACTGCTCTAAAGTCTGGTGCACCATTTCCTGCGGAAGGTTGGCAAGCAATTCCTCCAGCGTCACCAGATGCCTGACCGTTACCCGGAAAAGATTGCGGGCTATATCGTGATAAACCCGGTCCATCATATCCTTGAAAATCTTATATGCCTCGTGTTTATATTCAACCAGAGGATCTTTCTGCGCATAGACCCGCAAAGACATGCTGGAACGAAGATTATCCATGGCATAAAGATGCTCCTGCCACAAGCGGTCTATCGCTTCAAGAATCAAATGACGTTCCAGATATTCTGTTTGCTCCGGAGGAAGACTACGGTTGTTGTCAACGAATTTCGTTTCCACCTTATCGATAATCTGCAAAGTAAGTTCATCAGCGGAAACCAGTTGACCGTTCACAATTCCGGCGGAGAAATCATCCTCTTGAAAATCCAGCGGGAACAGCATATTCAATTCGGCCGCCAGAGCGCCGCGGCGGAATCCGGTATCGGCGCTTCCTTTCTCGATCCGTTCAGACACTTGAACTACAATATCCTCAATCATCTGTTCGATGATACCGAACAGTACATCGTGCGGTTTTTCCGACAATAAAGCATCCCGGCGCACCGCGTACACGATCTCGCGCTGCTTATTCATCACATCATCGAAATCCAGCGTGCGCTTGCGGATCGCAAAATGATGCTGTTCCACCCGGCGCTGGGCGGTCTCCACCGCCTTGTTCAACCACGGATGCTGCAATTCATCGCCTTCCCGCATTCCGAACCGGTCGAAAATTTTAACAATACGGTCGCTGCCGAAAAGACGCATCAGATTGTCTTCCAGCGACACATAGAATTTGCTGGATCCCGGATCACCCTGACGCGAACAACGTCCCCGCAACTGGCGGTCAATACGCCGGGAATCATGGCGCGAACTGCCGATAACATGCAATCCGCCCAGTTCGGCCACCCCCGGACCGAGTTTAATATCAGTGCCGCGCCCGGCCATATTAGTGGCAACCGTAACCGCGCCGGCCCGGCCTGCGCGCGCAATAATTTCCGCTTCATGCTGATGATTCTTGGCATTGAGGACATTATGGGGGATATTGCGTATTTTCAGCATACGGGAAAGAATTTCGGAATCCTCGACAGAAATCGTTCCCAGCAAAACCGGCTGGCCCTTCGCATGCCTGGACGCCACTTCATCCAGTACGGCGTTGAATTTTTCGCGTTTGGTCTTGAAAATAGAGTCATTGTCATCTTTGCGCATACAGGGCTTATTGGTCGGAATAACTATGACGTCCAACTTATAAATCTGATGGAATTCATTGGCTTCCGTTTCAGCGGTACCGGTCATGCCCGCCAGTTTGTCGTACATACGGAAAAAATTCTGGATGGTTATCGTCGCCATCGTCTGAGTTTCCTGCTCTATTTTGACGTGCTCTTTGGCTTCCAGAGCCTGATGCAGACCATCGGAAAAACGGCGGCCGGGCATAATGCGGCCGGTATGCTCGTCAACAATCAGAACCTTGCCGTCCTGAACCACATAATTGACATCTTTTTCGAATAAACAATATGCTTTCAGCAACTGCGACAAATCATGAAGACGCTCGCTCTGAGCGGCAAAATCATTTTGGAATTTTTCCCTGGCAGCCGCTTTCCCGGCATCATCAAGCGCGGCATCGCGGTCGATTTCCGCCAAACCCTCGAGTAAATCCGGCAGAATAAAAGCGGAAGGATCCCCAGGAGAAATAGCATTACGTCCCTGTTCGGTCAAATCGGCTTCCCCGGTTTTTTCATCAATTACAAAGAACAACGCGCTTTGAACTTCCTGCAGCATGCCGCGGTTGTTATCGCTTTGAACTTTTAATTCCAAACGCTCAAGCTCACGGACGATCTCTCCGTCCTCCATGGCATGCAACAGCTGGCGGTGGGTGGGCATACCGAATTTTATCTGCAGCAACTTGGTCAATGCCGCCTCGCGGGCCTCCGCCGAAACATCTGAACCGGCCAGCGTTTCGCGCGCTTCTTTGCCCAATCTGGAACAAAGCATATTCTGACGGCTGTAAAGATCCGCCACCTTGCTTTGAATAGCGTCAAACTGATGCGCGGCACCGGGAACAGCGCCGGAAATAATCAACGGAGTTCTGGCTTCATCAATGAGGATACTGTCGATTTCATCTATGATAGCGTAAAAATGATCCCGCTGCACCAACGAGGATGCATCAGTCGCCATTCCCATGTCACGCAGGTAATCAAAACCGAATTCACTGTTGGTGCCGTATGTAATATCGCAACCGTACATTTGCCGGCGGACATCCGGCGGCTGCTGATTTTGAAGACAGCCGCAACTCAGCCCGAGAAAACCGTAAACATTGCCCATCCACTGGGAGTCCCGGCGGGCCAGATAATCATTTACGGTAATCAGCTGACAGTTTTTTCCGGTAAGCGCATTCAAGTAAAGCGGCATAGTGGCGACCAATGTTTTCCCCTCGCCGGTCGCCATTTCAGCGATGTTGCCCTTGTGCAGCGCGATGGCGCCCATGATCTGCACATCGAACGGAACCATATCCCATACCATCCGCTGGCCGCACACTTCAATTTCAGTTCCGGTCAGACGCCGGCAGGCGTTTTTCACCGCCGCGAATGCTTCGCACATTATATCGTCAGTAGTCTCTCCGGCGGCCAAACGGGATTTGAATTCCGCTGTTTTGGCCTTCAAACCGTCATCTGTCAGCAACCGGTACTGCTCTTCAATCTCATTCACACGCCGCACCAGCGGCATCATTTTTTTAAGGTCGCGCTCGGACTTAGTCCCGAAGATAGCGGTAAGCAGATTGAACATTATTTTGACCCCGGACGATCCAAAGACACTTTTTCACGGCAAAGCGGACAGCAAGCCGGCTCGAACAACGGTAAAGTAAGTTTCAAGGCACTCTTGAACGGGACATCGAATGACGCCGTACCGCCGGAACGGTCGACAATCACCGCCGCTCCGACCACTTCGGCTCCGAAACTGCGGACCAAATCGATCGTTTCCTGAACCCGGCCGCCTTTGGTGACCACATCTTCAGCCACCAGCACTTTTTCGCCTTTGCGCAAAGAAAACCCGCGTTTAAGAATCAAATGCCCGTCTTCCTTATCCGCAAATATGGCGCGGACACCGAGTGCTCTGGCGACTTCCTGCCCGACGATCAACCCGCCTACCGCCGGACTGATAACTGTTTCCACGCCTGAATTTTTAAAATTTTCCGCCAGGAAACGGCAGACCAGTTCAGCCTTATCCGGATATTGCAACAGCAACGCCGCCTGAAAAAAACGGGAACTGTGCAACCCGCTGCGCAATTGGAAATGACCGTTCAACAGTGCGCCGGACTGCTCCAATATGGAAATAATCTCCTGTTCGTTCATAAATGTTCTCCCTGACCTTCACTTATGGTATGAAAACCCTCGCGGCAACACTTCCGAATCTCCGGAATCCGACAGTTGTTTATCGTCCGGAATTCTCTATAATATTCAGCGGAAAGTTTCCGCCGAAGACGGTTCCACCCGGAGATGAAAATCTGTTTTACGCCCGCCGTGTTCCAGCGTAATCATCGTATTCAGTCTGGTAAGCAGCAAGGAATAAGGAATCCTCACTTCCCCGCCGGCTACGCTTACCGATACGCAACTGTCCCCGAGAATATCCTCCGCCTCGCGGACCGCAAGAATCAAATTCAGCATTTTCCTGAATTTTTCACGCAACGCGGCATCGAAAAGATAGGCGCGGTGGCATTGCGGGCAAACCGCCTGAAAGGAACTGCCGGACGCTCCGGAAAGCGAAAAACTGATAACACCGGCGCAATTTTCTTCAAAACAACGGAAATCCAATTGCGCGCCGGCGCCGAATTCTGCATCTTTAACCATGATCGATACGCCGGGAAATCAGTCTTTACGAGTCAGCACATCCAGAATTTTCTCCGGGGTATCGGCCAGCCCGGCGATCTCATCCACCAAAGCGGTATTACGCAACTTGCGGGAAATACTGCTGAGCAGGGTCAGATAAGCATTCTGATCCTCGTCAGGCGCGATAGTAAACACGATAACCCGGATCGGCTGATCGTCCATACGGTCATATTCTTCGATCGGAGTTTTGCAGACACCGACAATCACTACCGGATGAGCAATATCATTGATACGGATATGAGGCATAGCCAAACCGAATCCGACTCCGGTTGTCATCATCTGCTCACGTTTCCAGGTAAGGCGAAAAATCAAATCGCGGTTCAACCCAGTAAGCTCGGCGGCGCGGTCAATCAGTTGATCCAGCGCTTCAAGTTTATTTTTGACTTCAATCGTCATCACCGATTCGCGGGTTACACACTGGACAAAATCGTTCTGCATTGCGACTCTCCGTTGTTTCATCTTAAAAAAGTTGAATGCCAATACAGATAACATAACCGCCCTTTACCATTTTACAATACTGCGGATGACAACTTCCGTATTTTTTTTCAGTCCGCAAAACGGCACTGACGCAGATACAGCCGCCGCGCTTGACAATAAAAAACGCAAATACTATGTTATACCGGTTTCTGCCGCGCGGACGGTCACCTGTATTCAACTGTTGGAAAAATATGCGGTATCTTGAACTTACAGTCGGCGCAATATTCGTTTACAATTTCGTATTGTCGCGCTTCTTGGGCATCTGCCCTTTTCTGGGGGTATCCAAACGCACAGACACCGCGCTCGGAATGTCCGGGGCGGTTATTTGCGTAATGACGCTGTCATCCTGTCTGACATCGGCAATCTCGCACACTTTGCTGGAATTCCGTCTGGCATCGGGGGAAGTCATCAATCTGAAATTTCTGCAGACGCTGGTGTTTATTCTGGTCATTGCCGGGCTTGTGCAATTGATAGAAATCGTTTTACAGAAGATCAGTCCGGCGCTCTATTCCGCTCTCGGCATATATCTGCCGCTGATTACAACCAACTGCGCCGTGCTTGGCTCGGCGACTATTTGCGCCAAAGAGAATCTAAGCGTACTGCAATCCACTGTATTCGGATTCTGCTCCGCCGTCGGTTTCGCATTGGCGCTGGTGCTGTTTTCCGGTCTGCGGGAAAGATTAACTTTCTCCAACATTCCGGAAGCGATGAAAGGGACTCCGATCGCATTGATTTCAGCCGGAATTCTGGCCATGGCGTTCATGGGTTTCACAGGGCTTTGCTGATGATGGGAAACGAAGTTATCGCCGCGATGATACTTATGGGAGCAACCGGTCTGCTGCTGGGCGCGGTCATCGGCATATGCGCTGCCGTTTTTAAAGCGAAACGCAATCAGAAACTGGAATTAGTGCTGGAATTGCTGCCGGGAGCCAACTGCGGAGGCTGCGGCACCGCGGGGTGCGCCGATTTCGCCAAAGCGGTGGTGGAAGGCAAATTGCCGCCATCCGGATGCCCCGTTTCCAGTGCCGAGCAAATCAGCAGCATCGCGAAGGCGCTCGGAATTGAAACCGGCTCCGGAATACGCCGCAAGGCCGTGGTTCTGTGCGGCGGCGACATTAACCAGGTAACCCGGACGATAAATTATGCCGGAGTGGCGGACTGCGTTTCCGCCGCAATGATTGCCGGTGGACCGAAGAGCTGCGCTTACGGTTGTCTGGGGTTTGGGAGCTGCGCCCGCAAATGTCCGTTCGGCGCAATAGAGATTGTCAACAATTTGGCAATCGTCCATGATTCTCTGTGCGTCGGATGCGGCAAATGCGCCGATGTCTGCCCCCGGCATGTCATCCGCATGGTACCGGCGGAAGCCAAAGTGCACATCTATTGCAATTCTCCTGAAAAGGGAGCCCTGAAGCGTAAATCATGCAAAGTGGGTTGCATCGGATGCGGCAAATGCGAACGGGCGTTCCCAAACAGTTTTGCGAAAGACGGGAATTGTGAAAAGATAAAATATGAATCGGAAACCATCCGTGAACTTACCGGAGACAGTATAGCGAATGCCGGATGTCCCACCGGCGCCCTGTTGAGCGCGGATGAACATTTGAGAATAGAACGCGAGAATCCGGAATGGAGCAATTCCGATGAATAAGCATTTTCACCGCATACATCCGAAAACAGACGGAAAAAACTTATCCTCCGGAAAACAGAGTGTCGAAGTGCCGGTTCTGGAAAAATATCTGGTGATTCTTCATCAGAATGCCGGAGCGCCGCCGGATTGCGCGGTAAATGTCGGCGATGAAGTAAAAAAATATCAGATACTGGCAGAGGCGCACGGCGCTTTTTCGGCACGTCTGCACAGTCCGACGAGCGGAGAAATAACCGCGAAAACAAATGTTACCGGAGCCGCCGGGAAAAACATGGAGGCCTTGGAAATCACTTCCGACGGGCTGGATGACGGGACACCAATGCCGGAATTGAACTGGCGGGAAACCCCGGTGGCTGATTTGCTCCGGCGCATAGCCGAAGCGGGAATCGTCGGAATGGGCGGAGCGGCATTTCCGGCCGCAATAAAACTCGCACCGCCGCCGGACAAGCCGGTTGACACTTTAATCATCAACGGGGCGGAATGCGAACCGTTTTTAACCGCTGACCACAGGCTGATGCTCGAAAATCCGGCTGCAATGATTGAAGGGGCCTCAATATCCGCCAAAATACTCGGAGTCGGAAAAACGGTAATCGCAGTGGAAAACAATAAGCCGGATGCCATTGCGGCGCTGCAACCCCTGGCCCGGGCGGCCGGAATCGCGGTGATAAATCTGAAAACCGCTTATCCGCAGGGTTCTGAAAAACAGCTCATCTACGGAGTAACCGGAAGAAAAGTGCCGGCGGGAGGGCTGCCTTGCGATGCGGGATGCGTAGTGGAAAACGCCGGTACGGTAAAGGCGATATATGATGCCGTGGTCAACGGGATTCCGCTGATCGAGCGGATTGTCACCGTAAGCGGAGACGCGGTAAAAAATCCCGGGAATTTCAAAATGCGCATAGGGACTCCGGTTTTGAAAGCGATTGAACAGGCGGACGGAATTACCGCGGAACCGGAAAAATTTATTATCGGCGGTCCGATGATGGGTTTTGCCCAGAGGGATTTTTCCGGCAGCATCTGCAAAAACACCTCCGGACTGTTGTTGTTCCGCAGAGCCGAAGCACCGGTGCCTTGCGAATGTCTGCGTTGCGGGAAATGTGTGGCGTCATGCCCGATGAACCTGATACCGGCATTCCTTGCCAGCGCGGTTGAAAGCGAGCGTTTTGACCTGGCAAGGCAAAATCATGCAATGGATTGCCTGGAATGCGGAGCCTGTGCTTATTCCTGCCCTGCGCATCGGCCGCTGGTGCAGCATCTGCGCAGAGCGAAAAGCGAAATAAGGAAGATGAAAAAATGACGGAAAAGGCAGATAACCGGACCGGGCGGATACGGTTGCCGGACGGCAGCCGTCTGGTACTGAGCAGTTCGCCTCATACAGTTACCGGAACCAGCGTCAGGCGGATAATGCTCAAAGTGATGCTCGCCCTGGTTCCCGCGGTGGCGGCCGGAGTGATTTTCTTCGGCTGGCGGGCTTTGGCGATAGTGTTGTTATGTGTTTTTTCATGTGTGACCGCAGAAGCGTTATGGTGCCGGATGACCGGGAAACCGGCACTTGGAACCGTCGGAGATTGCAGCGCCGCCGTAACCGGAATGCTGCTGGGCATGAACCTGCCGCCGTCAATACCGCTGTGGGTATGTCCGGCAGGAGCGGTACTGGCGGTGATTTTAGCCAAACAAATATTCGGAGGTCTGGGAGGCAATCCGTTCAATCCGGCGCTGGTGGCTCGAGTCGGGTTGCTAATAGCGTTGCCGGCCGGAATGACTCTATGGCCGGCCCCGCGGCATTTTGAAAGTTGCGGATTCAGGCAATATGCCGAGATTTCACCTGAATATGTTCCAAATATAAATGTAACTGCGGACGAAAGTACAGGCGAACGGGAATTCATCACCGGGGCCACTCCGCTCGGAGTCGCCGGAGCCACAAAGAAAATCATCGGCAAAAACGATGCGGCGCGGCAAAATTTCTCCGAAATCGACAACTGTTCCGCATACATGGCCTATTTCATCGGTCAGAAAGGCGGCTGCATCGGCGAAACCAGTGTTTTAGCCCTGCTTGCAGGGGCGTTTTTCCTGCTTTGCTGCGGAATAATACGCTGGGAGATACCGGTGTGCTTTATGGCCGGCACCGCTTTGCTCGCCGGAACAGTGCATTTTTTCGCACCGGGCGTCACTCCGTCGCCGGTATTTCATCTGCTTACCGGCGGCTTGATGCTCGGAGCATGTTTCATGGCGACCGACATGGTGACCTCCCCGATGACCCGGCGCGGAGGCGCGGTATTCGGCTTCGGCTGCGGCCTTTTGACCGCGGTGATAAGGATATGGGGGAACTATCCGGAAGGTGTCAGTTTTTCAATTTTGCTGATGAATGCCACGGTGCCGTTTATCGACAAGATGTGTTCCGCCCGCCCGTTCGGATTTGTCCGTAAACGCGAGAGAACGAAATGAAACTCCGTGAAAATGAAAATTTTGCCGTGCTGGGACTTTTTCTCGCGGCGACCGCGTTGCTGAGCGCGGCGTTGCTGGGAATCTTCACCGATCTGGTAAAAGATCCCATTGCCGCGGCTGAAAAAGCCAGACAGCGCGCCGGCTTGCGTTTGGTGCTGGGGGAATTCGATAATGATCCGTCGGAGGAAACCTTCAACCTGAACGGAATCAAATTCATGGCGGCAAGAAAAAACGGGAGTTTAACAGGAACCGCCGTGGAAATCAGCGGACCGGGATACGGTGGAGACATAACTTTGCTGATCGGAATAAAAATCAGCGACGGAACCGTAAATCGCGTGCTGGTCATGGAACAGCACGAAACCCCCGGTCTGGGTGCGGAGGTATGTTTGCGCAAGACAAAAAAAACCGTCTTTAATCTCGGACAACAGACAAACGCTGCCGTCCCGGGAAATCCGCTGTTGGACCAGTTCAACGGAGAAAACGGTTCCCGCAATTGGAAAATCGTTAAAGACGGCGGAGATTTTCAGTTTAAAACCGGAGCGACGGTAACCAGCAGGGCGGTTACCGAACTGACCGGCATAGCGGTAAACATATTTGCGAAACAACGGCAGACCGTAATCGCCGGATTGGAATCTTGCAACAGTACTGTGGAGACGAAATTATGAAAACCGGCGGCTACTGGGCGGAATTTTCAAAAGGGATTTGGAAAGAAAATCCGGTGCTGGTACTGTTTCTCGGGACTTGCCCGACCATGGCGGTTACGAATTGCGCCACCAACGGCTTAAGCATGGGGCTGGCGACAACCGGAGTACTTATCGGCAGCAATCTGGTAATCTCGCTGATCGCCGGCATTGTGCCGCAGAAAATCAGAATTCCTGTTTACATTGTGGTTATTGCCGCGTTTGTCACTATAATCGATCTGTCGATGAAAGCCTGGGCTCCGCCAGCGATATATGAATCTCTGGGAATTTTCATTCCGCTGATCGTAGTAAATTGTATTGTGCTGGGGAGAGCGGAAGCATTCGCATCCAGACACGGCCCGTTATTATCCATGCTGGACGGATTCGGCATGGGGCTGGGTTTTACGCTGATATTGTCCATGTTAGGCGGGATCCGGGAATTTTTGACATCCGGCTCGTTGTTTGAAATCAAAATAATCACAGCCTGGACTACCGACTTTCTATTGCCGGCCGCGGCTCCGGGCGCATTCATCATTGTAGGAATTTTGCTGGGAATCAGGAATTACACCGCCAGGCGGAAAGCGGTAAAATCCGGAAGACTGTATATTCCACCGCAAGGCCTGGATTGCCGCCATTGCAGTATCTGCCGTCACCATGACTGATAATGAACAACCTACAATAACCGTTGCAGTGCCGAACGGGGTTTGCGGCGGAGTGAAGCGGGCGCTGGACGCAGTCGAAAAAGTGCTGTCCGAATACCGGCCGCCGATATATGTGCTGCATGAGATCGTTCACAACAATTTCATTGTCGGTCAACTGAAGCGGCGCGGGGTTATTTTCGCGGAAAATTTGGAGAAGGTACCGGATCGCAGCGTACTTTTGTTCAGTGCGCACGGAGTATCCGCCGCAGTGGAGCAGCGGGCCCGTGAAAAAAATTGTCTTGTGATAGACGCGACTTGTCCGTTGGTAAAAAAGTTGCACCGGCTGGCGGCCGAGCCGTCGGATATACTGCTTGTAATCGGTCATCGCGAACATCCGGAAGTATTGGGAACTCTCGGGCGAAGTTCCGCAAAGAAAAAATTCGTCATTTCCAGTCTTGCCGAAGCGGAGCAACTCCCGGATTTTACACCGCGGGACAAAATCACACTGCTGGCACAAACCACGGTAAGCACGGATGAAGTGGACGCGGTGCAGCATTATCTGAAAACGCGGTATCCTCAACTTGCGGACACCGAAGCCTGTGTATGCTATGCCACGGAAGAGCGGCAGCGCGCCGCCCGCGACCTGGCGGGAAAATGCGATATCGTATTGGTGATCGGCTCCGCGCACAGCAGCAATTCAAGACGATTGCAGGAAGTCGCGCAGACGGCCGGAAAACCGGCTTTTCTGATCGACGGCCCGGAAGACTTGCCGTGGAATGAAATTCATGTGGTCAAACATATCGGGGTTACCGCCGGCGCCTCGGCGCCGGAACAACTGGTGCGGAACACGCTGGAAACGCTTAAACGGGGACTTCGTACATATACGGCGAAGTAGATAACCGCCTGGATTTCAGATTTTCAAAAAAAAGGAGCTGCTATGAATATACCGACACTGCCGCTACTGTACTGGACTCTGTTCCTATACCTGTTGATTGCATATCAGAGAGTGAAAAAAAACCCCCGTTTAAGTACTGTATTCATCTGTTTGCTTTATCTGCCGTTTGTTTGTTTTATGATTTACATTTTGTGTTTCGCAATAAATTGTATGATCGGCGGGATACCGGGATACCTGATCTCGGCGGCGGCCGTTCTTCTGCTCGACAAAATTTACACCAGCATCTCTGCCGACCTCGATTTTTTTGCACAGGGGATTGCGAATTTCATCCGCAACCAGAATCAGCCCCGGCAATAAAAGCGGTTTGTATCCGCCGTGACGGCGGCGGCCTGTGCGACGGGGGTTTCGGATTCCAATGAATAAACCGGCGTAAAAGTTGATTTTTACGGTGGTTGGTATTATTATAGGGACGTGTTTTTATGCTTGACAAGCGGTAGTTTTCGATTCTGTCAAACCAAATTCATGTTTTAACTCAGAGAGGGATAGCAAATGCCGGTCGATATTCTGGTGGGTACGCAATGGGGAGATGAGGGCAAAGGCAAACTTATCGATGTGCTTACCCGGGATGCCGATATGGTAGTGCGTTTTCAAGGCGGGAACAATGCCGGGCACACCGTGGAAATCGGCAGCAGCCGGTATGTGCTGCATTTGGTGCCGTCCGGCATTTTTCGCGGAAACGTAATCAACGTGATAGGCAACGGTGTGGTGGTTGACCCTGTCGCGCTGGCGGATGAGATGCGTAAAATAGCCGGAGAAGGATTCAGTCTTGACAATGTAAAACTTTCCAGCCGGGCGCAACTGATTTTCGAGTATCACAAGCAGGCGGACGCATTGCGCGAAGCCGGTGCTCTGCGGAAAATCGGCACGACTAAACGCGGAATAGGTCCGGCTTATGCCGACAAGATGCACCGTACCGGTATCAGGGCAGTGGATTTGACCCGTCCGGAACGCTTGGCGGAGCAGTTCCGGCGCGAGGCGGAAAAATACAACCGCCGCTTTGCTGAAGCCGGGGTGAAGCCGCTGGATATTGAGATGGAACTCGCCAAAGTTTTGGAAGCGGCGAAATATCTGGCCGGCTATGTCGATGATACGGTATATTTAATCAATGACGCCGTCTGTGCAGGCAAAAATGTGTTGTGCGAGGGGGCTCAAGGCGCGTTGCTCGATATCGATCACGGCACTTATCCCTTCGTCACCAGTTCCAGCACGGTATCCGGCGGAGCCTGTTCCGGCGCCGGCATTGCTCCGCAGCACATTCGTGACGTGTGGGGTGTAATCAAGGCTTATACGACCAGAGTCGGAGAAGGGCCGTTCCCTACGGAACTCTTCGATGCGAACGGAAATAATCTTCGAGAACGCGGCCGGGAATACGGTGCCACTACCGGCAGACCGCGGCGTTGCGGCTGGTTCGATGCGGTAGCCTCCCGCTATTCCTGTATGGTCGGCGGCATAAATAAACTGGCGGTTACCAAACTGGATGTGCTGGACGATTTGGATCAGGTGGGAATCTGCGTGGCATACGAAATCAACGGAGTCCGGACCGACCGTTTCCCGGCCGCCGCGGAAGATTTAGAGAATGCCAGACCGGTGATTGAATATCTGCCTGGCTGGAAGCAGGATACCTCATCGGCGGGGAAATGGGATGATTTACCGGAGAATGCGAAGAAGTATCTGTTGCGGATGGCTGAACTCGTGAATTCCAGCATCGCCATCGTGTCTGTAGGTCCGCGCCGGGATCAGACATTCAGGATTTAATTAAGACATCTTGACAATGAACCGGCCGGGGAATCGGACATTCCTGACGCCCGCCGTCTTGAAAAACATCGACTGGGCGCAGTTGACGGCGGTGATATTTCTCACCGCCGCCGGCTTGGTATTCATCCGGTCGATCGGCATTCAGTCCGGCGGAGGAATATCATTTTTTCTCCGCCAGTTGTACTGGGTAATTGGCAGTGCCGCGGTATATACAGGCATCAGTTGTCTGGATTATCGCCGGCCTGAATTCCGCATATTCATCATTGCCGGATACTTGATTTCCGTTATCATGCTGGTCGTTGTGCTTTTTGCCGGACGACGAATTAACGGTGCCATAAGCTGGCTGGTAATCCCGGGAACGGGATTGTCTTTCCAACCCTCGGAATTCAGTAAACTTATGCTGATAACCATGCTGGCGCACCTGTTTTCCGCTGATTTTTTCTCTCCGGCAAGATTCAGAGGAGTCATCGTTGCGCTGGGAATTACACTGCTGCCGGCAGGGCTGGTGATGCTGGAACCGGATCTCGGCAGCGCACTGGTTTTTTTTGCCGTGTTTGCCGCCATGGTTTTCGCAGCGGGATTAAAATGGCGGTATATCATAATATTTCTACTGACGGCGATAACGCTGACAGCGGCATTAACGGTTAATGAATTCTACGGTCGGCCTTTATTGAAAACCTATCAGAAAAACCGCATAGAAGCCTTTTTTCATCCGGAAAAATACAGCAGATCCGCGGCATACCAGCCCATACAGGCCCGGCTTGCGGTGGGAGCCGGCGGGATAACCGGCAAAGGAATCGGCGAAGGCACTCAGAATTCATTGGGGTTCATAACTCAGGCCAATAATGACTTTATCTTCTCGGTAATTGCGGAGGAGACCGGTTTTATCGGATGTACGGCATTGTTTGCCGCTTACTCGCTGCTGTTGTACAGTATGCTGCGAACCGCTTTTTTGGCAACGGATTTTTTCGGCAAATACATATCGGCGGGAATGTCGGCGATGATTTTCTGCCATTTGTTCATCAACACAGGTATGAGTCTGGGTGTAACACCGGTAACCGGTCTGCCGCTGCCGTTTGTGAGTTACGGCGGAAGTTTTTATCTGATGCTGGCGACCGGATGCGCAGTGCTGCAAAGTGTATATCGCCATGAGATCATCACAGGTTGAAAAGATTTTTGCCTGTCATTATATTAATTTGTCCGGCGCAATACCGCGTTCGGATGAATTTCGCAGTATTATAAACCGTTCCGGAATTTGAATATGCAAAATCATAAATCATTCCACCAAAGTCTTATGCTGGCATCTGTAAGTTTTTTTCACCAGTTCTGCGTGGCGGCGCTGAAGTTGCTGGCTCTGTTGCTGATTACAGACGGCATTATAGGCAATTGCAATGCGGTTGCCGAATTAACCGCATTGCTGGCATCCTGCATTCTGCCGCCGGTACTGTTGCCGAAACTTACCGGTTTTACCGCCGATCACATGCCGAAACGTTATGTGCTGATTTCCGTCGGATTGGCGATGCTGCCGATTGCAGCAATGGCGGTATGGGCGATGACCGGTTCTGTACCATGCGGCAAGTGGCTGGTGATTGCCGCAGTCCTGCTCGCCACGGTTTTGACCGCTTTTTTCGAGCCGGCATTCGGCGCTTTAATTCCTGAAATTTACGGAGAATCCCGGATTTCCGGCGCCACCGGTGTTTTCGGCGCCTCCAAATGCGCCGGTTTTTTAGCCGGCATGAGCGGCGCGGCGCTGATATTTGAGAAATATAATTGGAGTGCCGGCGGGTGCGGCTGGATTCTTTTCGGTTCGGCAGCGGTCGCTTTGATTTCCGCCTTTAGAATAAATCCGGTGATATCTCCCATTCAGCGCCGGCATGAACTGGCATACCGGTATAGGGAAACCTGGTGCGAGGGAGCAAAAGAATTGAAAGCCGCCCCCGGGCAGACTCTTGCCGCCGGAGGAGATATTTTTTTCACCGCTTTGGAAATTTCCATTCAACCGCTGCTGGTTATGTTTGCGGTTTATACGCTGAACCTGACCCGGCCTCTGGATATCGCGGTTTTCGCACTGGCTCCTGTTTCCGGAATGATTATAGGATGTATTCTGGGCGGAATTTTTTCCAATCACAAAATAGAGCTGGGCATGATTCCGCTGGCATCGCTCGGCTTGGCGGTAATGCTGCCGGTGATGATTTTCTGTCCCGGCAGATATATTTCGCTGACTGCCGCCCTGCCGGGAATGAAAGAGGCGGTAACGGTTAATATTTTCTTCGGTGCCGGCCTGGCGGCCGCGCTGGTCGGTATTTTCGGCGGTGTTTTTGTGGTTCCGCAACGCGCTTACCTCTACCACCGGTTGCAGCCGGCGCGGCGCGGCGCGGCGCTGGCGGTGAAAAACGCCTGGCTTTCTTTCTGTTCGGCCTTATTGCTGCTCATTACCGTATTGCTTTCGCTGGGCAGTTGCCCGATTGATAAACTTCCGGAAACAATCCGGCCGCTAACGGCATTGTTACCATCAATACCGCATAATACCCTGTTGATCGGATTCGGCATCGGGGTGTTTTGTGTGACTGTTTTTACCCTTTGGAAACTGCCGAATTTCATGTTGCGTTTTCTTAGTCTGACTATCGGCAGAATATTCTACCGGGTACGCGTTACCGGCAAGGAAAATATACCGGAGCGCGGGCCGGTCATGTTTATCAGCAATCATACTTCCTATGTTGACAATTTACTGATCAGTTCCTGCACTTCCCGCCCTGTGCGTTTTCTTCTGAACGAATCCATATATTCCCGGCCGGTACTGGGTTTTCTGGCGCGGCTCACTTGCTTTTTCAAGGTACCTTCCGCCGGCAAGGTTCAGGAGATGACCAGGTTATTTCAGGAAGTGCAGGATCACCTGCGTTCCGGCGGAGCGGTCTGTGTGTTCCCCGAAGGATATCCGTCTCAAAACGGCTTGCTGGGCCGGTTCAAGCGGGGTTTTGAGCGGATGCTGCCGCCGGATGTTGCCGTCCCGGTGATTCCGGTAAATGTGGCATATACCTGGGGTTCGTTTTTTTCCGCTTTTCCGCGCAAAGCCGCATCCAGATTCAACAGCCGTTTTCCGGTTTTTGCTGAAGTTAATTTCGGGAAACCCATGCCGGCCGGAGCCGCGCCGTTTGAAATCCGCCAGCAGGTATCGGAACTCGGAGCGGATATCGCTATCCGTCCGCGGCTTGACGAACACACGATTCAGTATCAATTGATTTTACATGCCCGGCGGCATCCGTTTTCCAAATTAATATCCGATACCGCCGGCGGCAATCTGAATTGTTTCAGCTTATTATTGAAATCCGTGGTGCTGAGCCGGGAAATCCGCAAGATGTCGGCTTCCAGCGAACGGTTCATCGGAGTACTGCTTCCGAATTCCTGCGCGGCCGCCGTGTCGATGCTTGGCTGTCTGTATGCGGACAAAACTCCGGTACCGCTGAACTACAGCGTTGCGCAGAGTGTCTTCGAAAATTCCGTCAAAAAAGCGGATATTTCCCATATTCTGACCAGCAGGAAATTCATGACTAAAATCCGCATCAAGCCTACTCCGGAAATGGTTTTTCTGGAAGATATCGCTCCGAATATTCCTAAAATCAATATTTTATGGACATTTTTGGGAATTCTGCTGTTGCCGGCACGGGAATTCCTGAATATCATCTCTCCGCTATACGGGATGGATACCGCCGGCGTTGCGGCATTGCTGTTTTCCAGCGGCTCCACCGGAGTCCCCAAAGGAGTTGAACTTACGCATCATAACATCTGCGGCAATATCACCTCTATGCTGGCGGCGATCGCAATAACCCATGACGATACGCTGCTGGGAAATCTGCCGTTATTCCATTCTTTCGGCCTGACTGTGTGTTTCTGGCTCCCGGTAATGATGCGGATCAAAGTGGTTTTCGCACCTAATCCGCTGGACAGTACGGCGGTCTGCAAGGCGATCCGGGATTATAAGGCCACCGTACTGCTCTCAACCCCGTCTTTCCTGCAAAAATATATGCATCGCGGCACCCCCGGAGACTTCGATACTATCCGGCTGGCGATTGCCGGTGCGGAAAAATTGAGGGCGGATATCGCCAGTCAATTCCGCGAATTTACCGGGGGAAGACTTGAAATGCTGGAAGGTTACGGCTGCACTGAACTTTCTCCTGTCGTCAGTATAAATCTTACCGGTGATATCCGGGAAATGGGATGTCGGGCAGGAAAGTCAGGAGCCATCGGGCTGGCGCTGGAAAACATTTCCACCCGGATTCTGGATCCGCTGACGTACAAACCGGTCCCGCCCGGTGTAGAGGGTTTGCTTTTTGTCAAAGGCGCCAATGTCATGAAAGGATATCTCAAGGATCCGGAACTCACCGCCCGGGTCATACGTGACGGATATTACGAAACCGGTGATATCGCCGTAATGGATGAAGACGGTTACATAACGATTTGCGGCCGACTGTCCCGATTCAGTAAAATCGCCGGCGAAATGGTGCCGCACGAAATGGTTGAATGCATTATCAGCGAAATGTGCGGCGGAGATGTTCGCTGTGTGGCGGTTACCGGTATTCCCGATCCGGCAAAAGGCGAGGCGCTGCTGGTGTTGTACACCGATGACATGAAACTGAGTCCGGATGAAATCGTCGGACAGTTGCGCGAACGCAGTATATCAAATCTCTGGATTCCTAAGGCCAAAAACTTCCGCCGGGTGGAAAAACTTCCATTGTTAGGCAGCGGGAAACTCGATCTGGCCGCATTACGCGATGCCGCGATGAGCGCCGCGGCGGAAATTAAATCCGAATCACTGCCGGAGCAAAACTGAGCCGAACGGTTCCAATACCCGATCCAGAGCCCCGCTCGCCGCGGCAATGGCCATGCCGTAATTAGTCACCGGAACTCCGGATGCCGCCGCTCTCTCGATTCGCCGCAGAGTCTCTCTGCGGTTCAGCATACAGCAACCGCACATCACTGCGAGAGAAAAATCTCCGCTGATTTGAAAATCGTGTCCGGCGCATACGGTGATATCGAGTTTTCCTCCGGCCGCCTTTTCCAGCAACCTCGGGATTTTCACTCTTCCAATGTCAGCCGGCCCCGCATGATGAGTGCAGGCCTCGGCAATCAGCACCTTGTTTCCTGAGCGCAGACTGGATATCGCTTGCGCTCCGGCCGCCAGAGAGGCGAGATCCCCTTTTATCCTCGACATCAGTATTGAAAAAGTGGTACAGGGGATATCCGCGGGAGTATTTTTTATCATCAGAGGCAAAACCTGTGAATCGCATACGACCAGCGCCGGACGGCGCCGCAGATTCTCCAGCGCTTCCAGGTAGTGGTTTTCCCGTACCGTCATCACCGCGGCATCGTTATCGAGCGCATCACGAATACTCTGCACCTGCGGCATTATCAGCCTTCCCCGCGGAGCCTGCATATCAATCGGCACTATGAACACGGCAGTGTCGCCAGAGCGCAACAAATCACCCAGAAGGTGCGGAGGATTCAGAAAATCATCCGGGCATACCGCCAGCAGAGCGTCTTTCAGCAACGGCAGGAATTCCCCGCGCGGGACGCCGCCGTTGCCTGCACAGTATAACGGCGGATTACCGCATTCTCCGGCCAGCATCGCTGAAAAATTTTCGTCCGGATATGCGGCATCGCATTTGTTTACTACCGGAATTACCGGTATACCGCGCGTCTTGGCCGCGGACAGCAATTGTTTTTCCGGCTCTCCGAAATAACCGGAGCTTACTACGAGCAGCATGATATCGGCACGGTCCAGCACCCGCATAGTGCGCGCTATCCGGTATTGTCCGAGCGAAGTATCGTCTCCGGTACCGGCGGTATCCAGCAACCGGACCGGTCCGAGCGGACGCAATTCCATTGTCGTTTCCACCGCATCAGTGGTGGTTCCCGGCAACGGAGAAATGATGGAACAATCTTGCCCGGCAATCAGGTTCATCAAAGATGATTTGCCGGAATTCGTCCTTCCGGTCAAAGCGATGTGGAGCTGCATGGATTTAGGAGCAAGTTGATTCATTTTTCCGGCACGCCTCGAAGAATATCCGTTTTATCCAGTTCTTCCGGAGATTAAAATAATGCCGGAAACCCGCGAGTTAAAGCGTATCAGGTTTGAAAAAAGCATATGCCAAGGGTATAATAATACCTAAAAGAGAAATAACCGCTCTCGCTATTACAGGGGTGATTACCATGACGCTTACTAAATACGGTTTTCGCGAATGGGGATCGGCGACTTTGGTTCTGATATTGCTGGAAATAACGGCATTTATTCTCATCCGTTACGGACATCCCGGTTACGGCATCGGAATTGCCGCCGCATCTCTGGTGCTATGGCTTGCTTTTGTCGCGTTTTTCCGCAATCCGGTCCGGCACATTCCAGCTGATCCGACACTGATAGTCAGCCCGGCCGACGGCACTGTCCGAGACATCGGAATCGTAGAGGATTTCGATTTGGCGCCGTTCAAAGGGAAGGCGCTGAGAATCGGAATTTTTCTTTCGGTGTTCAACGTGCATGTCAACCGGACTCCTGCGCAATTTTCGGTTACCGGCAAATTCTACCGGGAGGGAGAGTATCTGGATGCGCGCGACAGCGAATGTTCCAAGCGCAATGAAGCAATGACCCTGACAGGAACCGGTAAAATCGGAGATGCGGAATTCAATCTGGCTGTGCGTCAGATTTCCGGCGCTATTGCCCGGCGCATCGTGTGTCCGGTCGATCCGGGACAAAAATTCAAACGCGGGGAATTATACGGCATGATAAAATTCGGTTCCAGAACGGAACTTTATCTGCCTGCGGAAGGTTTTGAAGTATTGGTTAAGCCAGGCGATAAAGTCCGCGCCGGAGAAAGCGCGCTGGCGAGGCTGACGGATGCCGGAAAGGCGCAAGGATTGAATTAAATGAGTGATGTTCGGCTGATGCGGCGTTGGCTGAAAATGATTCCCAATGCCTTGACTTTATGCAATTCTCTTTGCGGATTCGCCGCTATTCTGTATACTTTGCGGGTATATGAGTGCCCCGTGGGAAAAAATGAAATCAGCATTCTGGCCGGCAGTGCCGTCATGATACTGTGCGCAATGATTTTTGATTCGCTTGACGGGTTCGCAGCCCGGTTGCTCGACGCATCGAGTCTGCACGGTGTGCAGATGGATTCTCTTTCCGACATGGTCACTTTCGGCGTGGCTCCGGCTACTCTGGTGGCGGTAATGACTCACCGGTTCTGGCAGGCGGGCAGATTAGAGAACTGGGAAACCCTGATTATTTTCGTACTTTGCTCCGTATATCTCGGCGGCGCGGCGCTTCGTCTGGCGACCTACAATGTGCATGCGATGCTGGAAAAAAAGAGCGACGAAACTTTCACCGGATTGCCTTCCCCCGGGGCGGCCGCGGCGGTGTGCGTGCTGGTTATTTCCGCCAATGTCTATGGATTGGATAATCTCTGGAAATATGCTTTTTGGTTGCCGGTATATGCGGCTTTTCTCGGTATCCTCATGATCAGTCCGATAAAATATCAGCATGGCGGCAAATGGTTATTTTCAGCGGGGAAACATCCGGGAAGAATCATCGCAATCGCAGTTTTAATAGCATTGCTGCTTATCGCATTGCTATCCGGGCGCGCAGTGGCGTTGCTGGCGGCGGCGGTTACCTTGTATGTGGTTGGCGGGGTCGTGCTGGCAGTGGCGAAATTCATCGGACTCGAGGAGTGATTTATGCGTTATCTCATCACCGGCGGTGCGGGATTTATCGGCAGTCATTTAACCGAATCGTTGTTGAAAGACGGTGCGGAAGTTACCGTAATTGACAATTTCTCCACCGGCAGCCGAACCAATCTGGCTTCATTTGCAGGAAATCCGGGATTAAAGATTATCGAGGGAGACGTAGTTACGCAACCGGAATTGATCCGGCGGGAAATGGCCGTATGCGATGCGGTGGTTCATCTGGCAGCCGCAGTCGGAGTGAATTTAGTGGTTGAGAAACCGGTGCGGACGCTGACAACCAATGTCCGCGGCACCGAAAATGTACTGATGCCGGCAGCGGAACTGGGCAAGCGTATTATCACCGCCTCCACCAGCGAGGTTTACGGAAAGTCTTTTCATGAATATTTCCGGGAAGACGATGATTTGCTGATCGGGGCGCCACGGCATTCGCGCTGGGGATACGCTTGCAGTAAATTGCTGGATGAATTCTATGTAATGGCATATTGCCGTGAAAATGCGCTTCCCGGCACGGTAGTGCGTTTTTTCAATACCGTGGGGCCGCGGCAGAGCGGCCGTTACGGCATGGTAGTGCCGCGTTTCGTGCGCTGGGCAATCGGCGATGAACCGTTGCAAATTTACGGGGACGGCGAACAATCCAGATGTTTTTGTCATGTGCGCGATGTAGTGCGGGCGCTTAAAATGCTGCTTCACAATGAAAAAAGTTACGGTGAGATATACAATATCGGCAGCAACCGCCTCGTTTCCATCACCGAACTGGCAAAACTGATCATCCGGGAAACCGGCAGCCGTTCTGAATTGCGGTATATCCCTTATGAGCAAGCCTATGCGACCGGATTCGAAGATATGCGGCGCCGGATGCCGGATACAGCCAAACTGCGGGAACTGACAGGATGGCATCCCGAGCTATCGCTGGAGCAGATTATAGCCGATGTGAAGGAATCTCTCCGCTGACCCGTATTTTTCGTTCGGCATCCGGCCGACGATGCTTAGCTTACGATGATAATTTCCGCTATCACCGAGTTTGGAGCCGGCGGCAATTAGCAATTGTGATATGCCGTATAATTTTTTCTTCCAGCTATAAATTCCGCAAGGGAATCTAAGCAGCACGTTTCTGTTAACCGCTGGTGATACCGCAATGCCGGTTGAACAGGTCTCAATGTCAACATTGTCGATTTCCGAGCCGAATACGCTTATGTCTGTAAAATGCGTTTTTTTCAGTAATTTTAGCAGTCGCCCTGCCTGATTGACTTAATAGGAATAACAATGTATCTTATTGCGGAATTTTGTGATTGCCGGTCCTCTGATGCATTGATTTGGAATTGAGATGTTTTTTCGCCAAAAAACGATTGTGCTGTTAACGATACTGCTGAACGTGGCTTTATCCGGTTGCTACCGGCATATCCGGACTATTGTTCCTGCTGCTCCGCGGGCATCGGAAGAAACCATCGGACGGCGTACCGCGCAATTGGGCGCAGTACTGAGCCGGTGCGCTGACAGCGGAATACTGGTGGAAATTCCAAAATTGCCACGGCATTATGCCGTTGATCCGGATATAATGCTTGAAAAACTGAAGTCCTGCGGATTCCGACGGCTTTATCTGTACGCCGGCGATCCGGACACGTTGAATTTCAGCGAATTACCGGGCATACTCCGCACGGTGTCCGAACATGACATGCCGGTTCACATTGTGCTGCCGCAGGCCTCTTATACCTCAACCGCCGTCAAACCGCTTTTAGCGCGGCCGTTTGCGACAGACGGAACCTCATTGGAAGACGCCATGCGGAAGATAGCCTCTTTCCGCTATAAGCACTGGGGATGTCCGCCCTGCGCCGGCATTACGGTATTGGCGCAACCGCACCGCTTCACCGCCGAAAATATCAACCGTCCGCATACACTGCTATACAGTTGGAGCGACAGTACTTTCGGTCCGGGGAAAGACAATGACTGCCTGATGCGCGCCGCACTGGAAGAATTCCGGCGGTTGGCGGAACTGGCGGCAGATAAAGATATTCCGCTTGAAGTGGCTTTTCCTGATTTTTACCATCGTCTGGCAACCGATGGGAAACTCACTTGCGGTTCCGCCGCTGATTTTCTGACGATTTCCGGACGGATCGGAATTTTCAATACCGGTAACAAACCGTCGGAAATGCTGGGCGGACCGGTGGATGTATTGAAAAACGCACCGCCAGGCAGTGTTACAATTGCGATACTGCTTGCCGAGCATAGCAGTACCGGCAGCGGCGCACTGCGTAAGACGACTTGGGATGATTTTATCCGTTCTGTTTCCGCCGCGGTGGCGGCCTGGAGCGAATATCCGGCTTTCGCCGGAGTAGTTATCGGTCCGCTGGAAGATGTTGATTATCTGCTCTCGGAGGAATAGGCAATGCGTTGTCCGAAATGCGGCGGAGTCGATGACCGGGTTGTGGATTCCCGGGTAGCGAAAGACGGGACCTCTGTGCGCCGCCGGAGAGTTTGCGAGAAATGCGATTACCGGTTTTCCACGGTGGAAAACATCGTACCGGAGGAATTGACGGTTATCAAACGTAACGGAGTGCGGGAAATTTTTGACCGGGACAAACTGCGCCGCGGGATAGAATGCGCCTGCTACAAGCGCCCGGTTTCTCCGGATCGGATTGACCGTGCCGTTGATGAAATCGCCATCGCGCTGCTGCATAATTATGATAAGGAAGTACCGTCAGGCGCCATCGGCGAACAGGTTATGTCGTTGCTGCGCGGCATCGATCAAGTGGCTTATGTACGGTTCGCTTCGGTGTACCGCAAATTCGCCGATGTGGAAGAGTTCATCAAGGAAATCCGGGCATTGAAATGAAAGTGCTTCCGGTTCTGACACTTAAAACAGGGCGTGAAAAATCCCTGCTGCGCCGACATCCGTGGATATTTTCCGGCGCGGTAAAATCGGTTCCCGGCACCGTTGAATCAGGCGCACCTGTGTTGGTGCGCAGTGCGGACGGAGTGCCTTTGGCAGTAGCGTCATATGCTCCGGATTCGCAAATTGCGGCACGGGTATGGAGTTTCGATCCAGCCGTTGAAATCGACCGCGTTTTTTTCAATTCCCGTTTCTCGGCGGCGGCTGAACTGCGCCGGACACTTGGCTTGGATGCGCCGGACGGCGGTTGCCGTTTGGTCAATGCAGAGGGAGACGGACTGCCCGGTATCACCGTTGACCGGTACGGATGTTTTCTGGTACTGCAACTCAGCAGCGCCGGCGCCGAATATTTCCGGAATGAAATTGCAGATGCCCTGGCGGCATTATCCGGTGTATCCGGCATCTACGAACGTTCGGATTCCCCGGTGCGGAGCAAGGACGGTTTGGCGGCACGCAACGGTCTGCTCCGCGGAACTGAACCTCCTAATCCGCTGATTATCCGCGAAGGAGATCTGCGTTTCGCCATCGATGTACGCCACGGTCAGAAGAGCGGTTTTTATTTCGATCAGCGAGACAGCCGTACCGTGGTCCGACGCATCGCTTCAGGACGCCGGGTGCTGAATACTTTCTGCTACACCGGCGCATTCGCTGTCGCCGCACTGGCCGGCGGGGCGGAACATGTACTCAATATTGATTCAAGCGCTCCGGCACTGGCACTGGCCGCGCACAATCTGGAAATGAACAGATTCGGTGTAGAAAAATACGAAAACCGCTGTGCGGATGTGTTCTCCGAATTGCGGAGTCTGGCAGAAGCGGGGGAAAAATTCGATCTGATTATTCTCGATCCTCCGAAATTCATAAGTTCAGCCCATGCGCTTCCGCAAGGATGCCGGGCATATCAGGATATCGCCCGACTGGGATTCAGTCTGCTTAATCCCGGCGGTCTGTTACTGAATTTCTCCTGTTCCGGATTGATGACTCCCGAACTTTTCGGCAAAGTTACCGCCGCCGCGGCTCTGGAGGCCGGAGTGGATGCCAGAATTATCCTTCGCCTGTCTCAGGCAACCGATCATCCGGTTTCACTGGCCGTTCCCGAGGGGTTGTACCTCAAAGGATTGTTGTCGGAAATTGCCTGACTGCATTATAAATAACATGAACAATATGAATAATATGTGATTTTCTTGTTTTCTGCATTGTTTCAATCGTTTTACAGAGGTAAATAATGACAAATTCGAAACGTCCCAAGCCGAAAAAAATCCCCGGTACTCTCCGGTTGAAATTCGGAGTGATAAGCGATGTGCACATGTACAACGACAATACGGAAAACACACATTGGGAAAAAGCCTTGCGCTGGTTCAACCGGCAACGGGTCGATGCGGTAGTGCTGGCCGGTGATATCGCTCAGTGCGCCCTGTTGCCTCAGTTTCAGTATTTTGCAGAGTCCTGGTACCGGGTTTTTCCGAATGACACCGCTTCCGACGGCCGGCATGTGGAAAAGATTTTCGTGTACGGGAATCACGACATCGACGGCTGGGTGTTCGATCTTGACAGAAGCGATGAACGCAAGATGCTGGAGCGTTATGACAATTCGATTACCAAAGATCCCGCGGCGGCCTGGAAAAAATATTTGCGAGAGGATTATTCGCCTTATTATCTCAAAGAGGTCAAAGGTTACAAATTTCTGGGATTGCACTGGGGAGAAGAGGCGCGCATCGCCGAAGCGCTGGAACGATACGGAGCGGAATTGCGGGGCGATCAACCGTTCTTCATCGTACAACACCCGCATCCGCTGAATACAGTTTACGGGCCATGGGCCTGGGGTCATGACGACGGCGCCGCCTCCGCGGTGCTGGCCGGCTATCCCAATGCCGTTGTTCTGAGCGGGCACTCCCATTATTCCCTCAACATGGAAACCGGTATCTGGCAGGATACTTTTACTTCCGTCGGGACCGGTTCGCTGCGCTATTCCACATTGCCGGAAGGAAGGGAAAACCGCGACAACTGCCTGCCGGTATCGCAGATGAATAATCTTGACATGAACGACAGCGCCCAGGGAATGCTGTTCTCGGTTTACGATGACCGTATCGTGATCTGCCGCATGGATCTGCGCAACGAAAAACCGCTGGCTTCCGACTGGGCGGTACCGCTGCCGGTCCGGCTGAACAAGCCTTACCGCATTGAACCGCGAATAACGGAATTCGCCCGTGATCTGCCGCAGTTCACCGCCGGTGCGGAACGGAATATAGCGATTGCGGCCTGCGACGGCAAAGATAATCACGGCAATTCAGTCAAGCAGATAAAAGTCTATTTCCCAACCGCGAAATCAGCAGACCGCCCTGCTTTTGATTACGAAGTGGCGGCCTGCTCGGAAAATTACGGCGTGATTACCGTTCTCCGCTCCAAGCGTGTATATGCTCCGGGCGCACACCTTTCCGCCGCCGAGGCGATGGCTGTGCCTTCTGCAGTCTGCGTATTCGCGGCGGACGAGTTGCCGGCCGGTGCGGAGGTGCGCTTTTCGGTTACTCCTCTCGACATCTTCGGTCACCGCGGAACCGCCGTTTATTCACGGCCGTACCGCAACGATAAATAATGATAAAATAAGGAGTTTTGATATGTCTGAAATTTCGCCCCGGCATCCTGCATTGAAAATCACCGGCACTTATCTGGATGAAATTTCCCACGATATCCCGCATCAGAACTGGGGCGTCAAAGAATGGGACCGCGATTTCTCCAGTATGAAGGCAATGGGTATCGATACGGTAATCGTTATCCGCTCCGGTCATCGGCGCTGGATGACTTTTCCTTCCAAAGTATTGACGGAAAAGATGGGCGGATATATTCCGCCGGCAGATCTGATTGATATGTTCCTCACTCTGGCTGAAAAATACGGCATGAAATTCTTCTTCGGCACTTATGATTCCGGTCAGTACTGGTCATCCGGAGAATATCAGAAAGAAGTTGACATAAATCTGGAGTTTCTGGACGAAGTCTGGGCGCGTTACGGCAGGCGCAAGGCTTTTGCCGGCTGGTATCTCACTCAGGAGGTCAGCCGTAACAAAGCCGGTGTCATCGGGTTGCTGGCCCGGATCGGCTCTCACTGCAAGGCGCTTTCCAACGGTCTGCCGACGTTGATTTCCCCCTGGATCGACGGCAAAAAAGCGGTCTGGGCCTTCGATTCAGCGCTTAGCAAAAAGCAGGGCATCACCCTATCGGAACACGAGCGTGACTGGAATGAAATTCTGTCAGTATTGAAAGGTTCCGTCGATTACATCGCGTTTCAGGACGGACATTGCGATTACGATGAATTATCAGACTTTCTGGTACTTAACCGGCAACTGGCGGAAAAGTACGGCATGCAGTCGTGGACAAACTGCGAAAGTTTTGACCGCGATATGCCGATCAAGTTCCTGCCCATCAAATGGGAAAAGATGCTGTTAAAACTGCGGGCGGCGGCGGATGCCGGGTTGATCAAGGGTATAACTTTCGAGTTTTCACATTTCATGAGTCCGAATTCGATGTATGCCTCGGCAGGCAATCTGTACAACCGTTATTGCGAATATTTCGGTATCCGGCAATAATCCGGCGAATTAAAGAGGAGAATATGAATATGACTGCAGATTGGGATACAGTCATCCGCCGTTATGAAGATGAACTGAATACCAGAGTGATTCCGTTCTGGGAAAATCACTGCGCGGATATGGAATACGGCGGCTATTTTACCTGTCTGGACCGCGACGGCTCCGTTTACGATACGGAAAAATATATGTGGATGCAGTGGCGTATCGTCTATATGTTCGCCGTTTTTTACCGGCAACTGCGCCCGGAACCGCGCTGGCTGGAAATCGCCCGGAACGGTTTTGATTTTCTGACCGCGCACGGAAAATCGGATGACGGCACTTACTATTTTTCTCTGAACCGCAAAGGCGAGCCGTCCATGGCTCCGTCCAACATTTTCTCCGATTGTTTTGCCGCCATGGGTGCGGCGGCGCTGTTCGCCGCCACCGGTGAAGAGATTTACCGCACCGAGGCCCGTACCGCGATGAATAACTATATCCGCCGCATGGACAATCCCAAGGGGCGCTGGGAAAAGGCGATGTCCGGGAAACCGAAACGTCTTTCGCATGGTCATTTTATGATTCTGGCCAATCTGGGCTGTGTGATGAAAGAATGTCTGGGCAGCAATGAATATGACCGGCAAACGGCTGCCGCAGTGGAAACGGTACTGGAGAAATTCTGGAATCCTGAATTACGGGTGCTGTTTGAAAATGTCAATCCGCACGGCTCGTTCGATCTCTTATCCTGCGAGGGGCGGTTTATCAACCCCGGTCACGCCCTGGAGTCGATGTGGTTCGTGATGAACTATGCCGAACAGCGCGGTGACCATGCTATGATAGAAAAAGCCGCCGGCATTGTCAAGGCGGAACTGGCGTTCGGCACCGATCCCGAATACGGCGGTCTGTTCTATTTCATGGACGCACTGCATAAACCGCATCTGGAACTGCAGTGGGATATGAAACTCTGGTGGCCGCACTGCGAGGCGCTTAATGCGGTGTTGTACGCTTACCGACTAACAGGTGACGAGTATTTCCGGCATAAATTCGAAGAGATTGACCGCTGGACTTGGGAACATTTCCGCGACCCGCAGTACCCGGAATGGTTCGGTTATCTCAACCGCCGCGGGGAACCTACCCACTTGCTCAAAGGCGGCAAATGGAAGACGATGTTCCATCTGCCGCGCTGCCTGTTCATCGCCTCGCGCCAGATGCGAAAAATCTCCGGGACAGAATAATCAACGAAAACTTCCGGCAATGCGACGGTTGCCGCAGCATATTGAAAACCATCCTGCGGAGTTGTAAATTATCCTCAGGGATTATGTTGTCGTTCCGAATCCGGCAGGCTTGGAAAACCGCGATGCGCCGATTATTTATAGTCATTCTGATAGTTTGGGGAGTTATCTGGACGGTACTGCCGGGCTGGATGAATTGCAATGTGCCTATAGATTTTCCGGAACTGGTGGAATGGGGGCGGCATTGGAATTCAGGATATGACAAAAATCCTTACTTTTGCGCCTGGCTGGGATATACCGCCTGGAAAATATTCCCAAGCGACTGGGTAAGTTATCTGCTGAGTCAACTTTTTGCGGTACTCTCGCTGGTTTCGATATGGATTCTGGCGGGAAAAATGTTCCACGATCCGTTTCACCGTTTCGTGGCCGCGGTTATACCGCTGCTTACTCTGTATTATTTCTGGGGTGCCGTTGAATTTAACGATGATGTTATTGAACTCGGTCTTTGGCCGCTGTTCGGACTGCTGTTCTACCGCGCGGTACGGACAGAACGGCTGACCGCATGGACTGCTTGCGGAATGGTCGCCGGAGCGGCGGTCATGACTAAATATCTTTCCGTTCTTATTCTGGCTCCGGCAGGGCTGATCCTGCTGTTTACCGATGAAGGGCGCAAGGCATGGCGGCGACCGGGTGTTTATATCGCCGGAGCGGTGTTCTCTCTGATCTGTCTGCCGAATCTGTTGTGGCTGGTCAATCATGATTTCATCGCTTTCCGGTATGCGGCACAGAGATCCCAGACAGCACAGAGCGGCGGTCTGCTGTCTCATCTGACGGAGCCGATCCGTATCGCGGTGCATTTCATTAAAACCATGCTGCTTCCGTTTTTTGCAATCATGCTTTTTCCCCGCGGCAAAAAGGGAGATGCAGGGGAAAGCGGTTTCGACCGGCTTTTTGTCCGTCTTTTCTTCGGCGTCCCCATGGCGGCGGCAGTGTTTTTCTGCCTGATTACCGGCAGGAATTTCATGAAGCCGTGGACAACTCCTTTTTTCGCCTTCTCAGGTTTATTTCTGGTTATGCTCCGCCCCCCGGTCATGAACCGCGCCAGAATGAAACTGTTTCTTCTTTTGTTATTGACGGCGCTGACCGCCGTTGTCTTGATATTTGTTTATTTCCGGCTGATAAAGTGGCCGTTGCGGCACTGGCATCCGGTCAATGATACTTTCGCCGGCAGAGAGGTGGCGGGGGAGGTATCCGGCCGCTGGCATGAATTGTACGGCAGACGGTTGCCGTATGTGGTCGGAAACAGAGAAAACAGTTGCTATGTTTCGTATTATTCGGAAGATCACCCGGATTGCTGGTTCATGGATGAATTATCCTGTTCCCCGTGGGTAACACCCGGAGACATTCTGCGGCACGGCGCCGTATTTGTCGCCGACAGCAGGAAAGAACTTGATACATTGCTGAAGGATACCGGCATGAGCCATGCCGCCACCGCTTTCTATGAAACAAGTTTCAGGCGGGCCTGTTGCGGACTGGTCGCAATGTTCGGAGAACCGCCATGCGATGTACGGGTATGTTTCACATTCGTTCCGCCGGAAGAAAAAGCCGCAACAGAAAGCGATGCGGCAGCGTACTGACGGACTAAATGGTGTCTGCCGGCATGAATTATAGCCGCTACGCATTGCGGTATTTCCGGTTGTTTATGTATATTATAACTGAAAATAACTGAAAATAACTGAAAAAATTTTTAATGCTGTCTGAAATTTCCTGAACGATAAAATGAAACAATCTATTTCTCCCGACCGGACGATTTTTTTCGCCGGGGAATATGCCGTTTTCACTATTGACGGTTTACCTGATAAACCCGGTCACGTTGTACTGCGTACCAACTGCGGGCGGAGCACAATACGGAGACTGGAAATCATCCGTCATACCGAGACCGGCGCGGCGATGCTGGGTTTAGACTGGCATGACCTGCCGATGCATCGCAACGGACGAAGCGCGACATTGGTTTTACCGCTTGACGAACCCGGAGTGTACGAGGCTAAATGCTGTTTTATACCGGAGGACGGCAGCCGCATACTCTGGGCATCCGGAGGAAATTTCCGGCTGAAAGTGGAACCGGCTTCCGCTTGCTGCGGCAACGGTATCTACTGCGCCTTCGTGAGACAGTTCGGCCGCCACCGCAATACCTCATCATCCGCAGCGGAACCGGATTCGGTTCGCCGGCTGGATGAAGCCGGGTACACGGTAGTGCCGCCGTCGGGAACTTTTCGCAGTCTTATCTCTCAACTGGAC
>JAZRUY010000129.1:0-15567 GCA_045598845.1 Victivallaceae bacterium | reverse complement strand
CGGAGGAATGCGGATTGACGGTCGGGGAAAAACTGCGGCGGAAATGCTCCGCTTTCATGTTCTCAGATTGCGCCTCTCATCATCCGGACAATCAGAAGCTGCTGAAAAAAATCCTTGCCGGATGCCGTTCCTGCGGTAAATGCCGGCTTCCGCTGACTGAATATGTCTGCCCGGAAACCTGTCCCAAACGCATCGCCAACGGATGCTGCGGAGGAGTGTCGCCGGACGGATCCTGCAAACTGCTCAAACGAGAGTGCATACACAGTAAAATCGTGCGGCTGGCCTATCAGGGCAACCGGATGTCGGAACTGAATGAAACGATAATCCCGCCGGTAAACGAATAAACCAGGCGGAACAACAATTGCGAGGTATGTAAGATGGCTGAATTGAGAGCATTTCACGGACTGGTGCCGACACCGGAACGCGCCGCAATGGTGGCGGCGGTCCCCTACGATGTGGTGAACAGCGAGGAAGCGGCGCAACTGGCGGCAGGTAATCCGTACAGTTTTCTGCATGTGTCGCGGCCGGAAATCGATATGGAACGGGGAATCGACCTGCATGACGACCGGATTTACGCACAGGCTGAACTGGCGTTTCAAAAACTGCGCGAATCAGTGCCGCTCGTCAATGATTCCGGCCGCCATCTGTATATTTACAGGCTGAAAATGGGCGGGCATGTGCAGACAGGCATCATCGGAGCCGCCTCCGCGGCGGAATACCGCAACGGAATTATTAAAAAACATGAAAAAACCAGACAAGACAAGGAAGACGACCGCACCCGCCACGTAATGACTCTGCGCAGTCATACCGGCCCTGCATTTTTCACCTACCGCGACAACCGGAATATCGATGCGATTGTAAAAGACGAGACCGCCAAGCCGGCGCTGTTCGACTTCACCGCACCGGACGGCATCAGCCATACCGTGTGGCGCATCAATGAAACTCTGAGCGAAAAACTTTCGTGTATCTTCAGAAACGAAGTGCCGGTATTCTACATCGCCGACGGGCACCACCGCAGCGCCGCGGCGGCCAGAACCGCGGCCGAGTGCGCACCGCGCAATCCGGCACACAACGGAAGCGAGGAGTACAACTATTTTCTAACCGTGGCTTTTCCAGCCGGACAATTAAAAATTCTGCCTTACAACCGGGCAGTCCGCACACTTAACGGACGCAGTGCCGCGGACTTTCTGGCGGAGTTGAAGAAAAAATGCTCCGTTATACCCTGTGCGGACGGGGAAACCAAGGCGCCGGGCGAATTCAAATTCTATCTTGACGGTCAATGGTATCTGGCAAAACCGGACTTCGATATCTCCGGAAAAAATGTAGTGGAACGGTTGGATGTGAGCATGCTGCAGGATTATGTGCTGGCTCCGTTGCTCGGCATCTCCGATCCGCGCACCAGCAGGGAGATCGATTTTATCGGCGGAATACGCGGCACGGCCGAACTGATGAAACTGGTTAACTCCGGAAAATATGCCGTCGCGTTTTCCATGTACCCCACCACGGTAGAACAACTGATGGCCATTGCGGACGCAGGCGCCATCATGCCGCCGAAATCGACCTGGTTCGAGCCTAAATTGCGGGACGGATTAGTCTGCCATGATTTCTGATTGCCGCAACAATGCAAAAATGAAAACGGAGCGCAGAACCGCGCTCCGTTTTCATTATTAGTTACGGACAGGATTTCAGCGTTCGGCATCGGTTTTCAAAGCGTCGGCTACCCGGCGTAAATTGACACCGGACACCAGCATGGCCACTCCTGAAACCGCCAGCAGCAGACCGAACAGCCATCCCGCCCAGGCGATACCGAGCAAAGGCATCGCAATACAGCAGATTCCAGCGATCAACGAAAACACTCCTGAAAAACAGGCGAACGGATGACGGCAATCAGGCGAAAACAACATACCGATACCGTTGACAAACATCCAGACACCGAGAAAAACAGTGCAAACGGCAGTCAATCCGGCAGGATTTGAACAAACCCACATACCGAAGAGCATAAAAACAAACGACAGCAAGGCGAACATCCAACGCGCATCCCCGCGAATCCGGAAAGCGGAGATAATGCCGTAAACCCCGTACAGCGCGATCAATGCGCCGACCAACCTGGTGACGGCAAGCACCGCGCCAAGCGGACTGAGCAGAAAGCACCCTCCCAGCAACAGCATCAGCACTCCGCGCCAAATCAGGACCGAAGCGGAAGTATGCATCAATTCTCCGAACAGCTTTTTCATTTGCCACTCCTTCCGAATTTATTATCCGCGGAAAGTAAAAAAACTTCCGCACAATCAAGGCAAGCCGAAAGAATATACTCCAGCCTGAACCGGTCTGTCAAACCGCACGGCCGGTTGACAAGCGCGGAGTAAATTATATATTATTTATTATTCCCATATAGAAGACTTCCCAAGAAGACTGTTGTCGAGTGCGCATGCGGCAGAATAATCAAGGGGAAACCGTAACGGAGAAAATAAAATCCGCAGATTAATCCAAATATGCCTGATACTGACCGCGGCGGCGACCATGCCGCGGGCGGAGGCGGAGCCGGTATTCAGCCGGCCGGCGCCGGATGCCGAATATATGGGTGACACCGATGCCGGAACAACGGACACCGGACGGAAAATAATCGTAAATTCCGTCCGGCGCCCGCTGGCGCTGCAATACGAATTCCGGGAAATACGGACAGCGGACGGGCGACAACTCTATACCGCGCCGGCACAAACCGCAGACGGAAAAACGACACCGGCGCCATTGGCGCGCGGTAACTGGACATTATATGCGGAAACCGCGGCGACCGTGCTTACTGCGCTCCTGGTTTTTCTGTTGTTCCATAATTTGAAACAGCGCCGGATGAAAGCGGACAGTTTCCGTACCGGGGTACTGCTGGCACTGCTCGCTGTTTCGGTACGGTGGACGCTGATGCTGCACATTCTGACATTTTCGGGCGGTTTTATCTGCTCGCCGGCCGATGAGCCCGGCTATCTGCATGCCGCCAGTTGTCTGCTGAACGGAGATTTTGCCACTCCGTACTCGTTCACCATAGGACTCGGGCTGTGGTATATGCCGTTCGTAAAAATATGCAATGCGGCTGATTATTACGGTTTTGCGGTGCCGTTCAGCCTGTTCAACGCGCTGCTGACAGCGCCGGCATGCCTGGCGGTCGGATTCGCGATTTTGCGAAATTTAGGATTCCGCAACACCGAGGCATTCGCCGCCGTCATGCTGTGGGCGGTACTGCCTTTTTTCACATTTCATGCTGAAAACTGGAACAATTGCAGTTTTCCCGGATTTTTCGCGCCACCGCCGCCAAACGGAGACACCTGGCGTTTATATACCCTGTTTATACAGAGCGGATTCAATGCCATGAGCGATTATCCGGCCGCACTGGTTCTGCTGCTGAGCATTCTGACAATCTGTAAAATCAAAGTCAACGAAGCCGGATTTCTGTTGTCCGGCGCACTGTTCGGCGCCGGATGCCTGATCCGGATGCCGCTGATACTCTATGTACCGTTTCTCGGTGCCGTAACCGCGTTGAAATTCCGGGATAACCGGTTATCCGCCGGCAGAGCAGCGGCACTGCTGGGGTACGGAGCGGCCGGATTTCTGACGGTATTCGGCTGGCAACTGATACTCAATGCCGTGCAGTTCGGCAATCCGCTGACATTCGGATACATCAATCATCAATGCCACAACGGGCTTTCACCGGCGGACGGATTCACCCTGAAGACTCTATTTCAAGGAGCACATATCCGGTATTTGGGCGAAGCAAACCGCGGCATTTGGGCGGCCGGCGCAGCAGGACTGCTCCTGATGCGCGAACGCCGGCAAGCGGCGCTGCTCTGCCTGTGGATAATACCGCCGATACTGTTCTTTTACGGTTACAGCCATACTTTTTGCGATGCCTACCGGTTTATCCTGCCTACTTATCTGCCGCTGGCCGCTGCGTACTGTTCAAGGAATTTATGGGGGAGCGGCAGACATCGCACCGCGGCGGCGGTAATCTTCACCGCCGCATTGCTCACCGTAACCGGAAGTGCAGAAATTCCTCCGCTGCTGATACGGGAACTGGCGGCATATCCGCTCCGCGGCATCGCAGTATTCTTCACCGCGGCGGTAACCGCGGCGGCGGTATTACAGAAAGATCCGCGCGGAGCGGCGGCTTTCATCTGCTTCGGCATGATCTTCTTCACCTCCGGCGGGATGGCTGCCGCCGCTTTGTTCACCGTATTGCTTTGCGTATCGACATTCGCCTTAATCACGGAAATCGCAAAAAAAGAGTAAGGCAAAAAACGGAAACGCGGACTCATAGACCTTGAAAAAAAGATTTACGATAATAAATTTGGTAAGGTATTTCAACCCTAAATTCCGGCATGTACGGAAAAGAAAAAAAGGAGATAAACTGTCATGGTCAATCGTTTTGTGCTCAACGGTATTTCCTATCACGGCAAAGGCGCCATCCGCAATATTCCGGAACTGCTGCGCGCCAAAGGGTTCCAAAAAGCATTCATCGCCTCCGACCCGGATCTGGTGAAATTCCAGGTTACCAAGAAAGTTACCGATTTGCTGGACGAAGCCGGTTTCGCTTACGAAATCTATTCCGACATCAAACCGAATCCGACCATTGAAAACGTACTGGCCGGTGTCGAGGCATATAAAAAATCCGGTGCAGACTGCATGATCACCATCGGCGGCGGCTCCTCAATGGATACCGGCAAGGCCATCGGCATCATCATCAACAACCCGGAATTCGCCGACGTGCGTTCTCTGGAAGGAGTGGCTCCGACCAAAAACCGCACCGTGTTCACCATCGCGGTACCCACCACCGCCGGTACAGCGGCGGAAGCGACTATCAACTATGTGATAACCGATGTGCAGAAACGCCGCAAATTCGTATGCGTGGATGTCAACGATATTCCCGATATCGCGGTGGTTGATCCGGATATGATGTCAACCATGCCGAAGGGGCTGACCGCCGCCACCGGCATGGATGCGCTTACCCACGCAATCGAAGGATACACCACCAAAGCGGCCTGGGAACTCGCCGACTGTCTGAATCTGGAAGCGATCAAACTCATCGCCGCCAATCTGCGCGCGGCGGTGAAAAACGAGCAGCAGGGGCGGGAAGGCATGGCTCTCGGGCAGTTCGTGACCGGCATGGCCTTTTCCAACGTCGGTCTGGGCATCGCTCACTCCATGGCGCATACTCTCGGCGCGGTATACGACACACCGCACGGAGTAGCCTGCGCGATGATGCTGCCGATCGTAATGGAGTACAATGCCGAAACCACCGGCGATAAATTCAAATATGTGGCGGAAGCGATGGGAGTGAATACCGCAGGAATGAGTCAGGCGGAATACCGTGCCGCCGCAGTAGCCGCGGTGCGTCAGCTCTCCGCCGATGTGGGCATCCCGGCCAAACTGGCTGCGCTCAAGGAAACGGATCTGCAGTTTCTGGCGGAAAGCGCCTACGCAGACGCCTGCCGCCCAGGCAACCCGAAGGAAACCTCGGTGGAAGATCTGAAAGAACTGTTCCGCAAACTTATGTGATTCTGGAGCAAAGCGGAACCGCTTTTTAAATCGGTTCCGCTTTTTTATTTTATGGCTGATATGGCTGAATTAAAACGACTTTTCGATTTTATCGGCGAAGCGAAGCGGATTTTCGCCTTCACCGGAGCCGGGGTTTCCACGCTTTCCGGAATCCGGGACTTCCGCGGTAAAAACGGTGTTTATCTGCAGCCGTGGCGCGGAATGCCGGTGGAGGAAATACTTTCGCTGGACTGTTTTCTGGAACGGCCGGAACTTTTTTACGGATGGGCGAAGGAATTTCTGTACCGTCTCCACGATTTTCATCCATCCTGCGTCCATACCGGACTGGCCGCGCTGGAAAAAGCCGGAAAACTGGAAGCGGTATATACGCAGAACATCGATATGCTGCATCAGGAGGCCGGCAGCCGTAAAGTATTCGAATTGCACGGCTCGCCCGCCGGACACCACTGCCTGAAATGCGGCATGGCTTTCGGATATGAGGAAATCGCGGCCGAAGTACTGGCCGCCAAAGTGCCGCGCTGCCGGTTCTGCAACGGTCTTGTTAAGCCTGACATCGTATTCTACGGGGAAAATCTGAACGAGGAACTGCTGCGGCAGGCGTTTCAGGATATGAAAAACTGCGATCTGCTGCTGATGCTGGGCAGCAGTCTGACCGTATATCCGGCCGCATCGCTGCCGGAAACCGCGGCACGGCACGGAGCGAAACTGGTCATAGTAAACGAACAGCCTACCGGGCTGGACAATATGGCTGTGCTTAAATTCAATGACCTGAAGCAAGTATTCCAAGCGGTTCAAGACTTGGCGGAAACAATGCAACGGTTGACATCATAACAACCGCGCACTATAATACTATCCTGAAACAATGCGGTAAAATGGAAGAAAGTACGGAGGGGAGAAAATGAGCGGCAAAACGGTACTGGTAACCGGCGGAGGCGGATTTCTCGGCTCCCGCCTGTGCGAGCGTCTGCTGGAACTCGGGAAAGACGTCATCTGTCTGGACAATTTTTACACCGGTGCCAAACGCAATATTCTGCCGCTGCTCGACAATCCGCATTTCGAACTGATCCGCCATGACATCACCCAGCCGATTTCCATAGAGTGCGACGAAATATACAATCTCGCCTGCCCCGCATCGCCGATTCATTATCAGAGAGATCCGGTGCAGACAGTGAAAACCTGCGTGCACGGCGCCATAAATATGCTGGGGCTGGCAAAACGGCTGAACGCGAAAATTCTGCAGGCATCCACCAGCGAGGTTTACGGTGATCCGGCAGTGCATCCGCAAGTGGAAAAATACTGGGGGAATGTTAATCCGGTCGGACCGCGCTCCTGCTACGACGAGGGTAAACGGTGTGCTGAAACGCTGTTCACCTGCTACCGCATGCAATGTAAAATAGACACCAAAATAGTGCGGATATTCAACACTTACGGACCGAACATGCACCCCAACGACGGCAGAGTGGTCAGCAATTTCATATTGCAGGCGCTGCGGAACAGAGATATCACCATTTACGGCGACGGCTCCCAGACCAGAAGTTTCTGCTACCGCGATGATCTGATCGAAGCGCTCATCGCAATGATGGATACTCCGGCGGAAATTTCCGGACCGGTCAATCTGGGCAATCCCGGAGAGTTCACCATGCTGCAGCTGGCGGAAATGATACTGGAGCTTACCGGTTCCAAATCCAGAATATTGCACAAAGAACTTCCGACCGATGATCCGAAACAACGCAAACCTGATATAACACTGGCGGAAAAACTGCTAAGCTGGCATCCGCGGACAACTTTGCGCGACGGTCTCGGTAAAACCATCGCCTATTTTGATAAGCTTCTAAAAGAAGAACCGGATTTCTGCGAATAAGGATATCCGTGTTTGTATAAAACACTACTGCGAACTATATTTGTCGTGTGAAAGTATATGAGTTCACAGTCTCAATTATTGTTACATATTTTCAACGGTTAATGAAAGGCACCACTTTATGGTAAAGAACATCGTTTGCATCGGCGCCGGCTATGTCGGCGGTCCCACCATGGCGGTAATCGCGGACAAATGCCCGGAATACACCGTAACCGTAGTGGACATCAACGAACAGCGTATCGCGGAATGGAATTCCGATAATCTGCCGATTTACGAACCCGGTCTGCATGAAGTGGTGATGCGTTGCCGCGGGAAAAACCTGTTCTACTCCACTGACATCCCGTCCGCGATCAAAAAAGCGGATCTGATATTCGTCAGCGTCAACACTCCGACCAAAACCTTCGGAACCGGCGCCGGGAAAGCGGCGGATCTGCAGTATCTGGAAAAGACCGCCCGCAACATCATCAAGTATGCGGAAAATGACAAAATCGTAATCGAAAAAAGCACCCTGCCGGTACGTACCGCGCAGGCATTGAGCAGAATTCTGCATTCCAATAACCGCGGACTGAAATTCCGGATTCTTTCCAACCCGGAATTCCTGGCCGAAGGCACCGCCATCAACGACTTGAATTCACCTGACCGAGTGCTGATCGGCGGCATGGACGATGCCGCGGTACAGGAACTGGTCAATGTTTATGCGCACTGGGTGCCGCGCGAACGCATCATCACCACCAATCTGTGGTCCAGCGAACTCACCAAACTGGTATCCAACGCGATGCTGGCGCAGCGGGTTTCATCGGTGAATTCGATTTCCGCGCTCTGCGAAAAAACCGAAGCCAATATTGATGAAATCACCGCCGCCGCCGGGAAGGACACCCGGATCGGAGCGAAATTTCTCAAAGCCGGCATCGGATTCGGCGGCTCCTGTTTCAAAAAGGATATCCTCAATCTGGTCTATCTCTGCGAATATTACGGATTGCCGGAAGTAGCAGCCTACTGGGAACAGGTGGTCAAAATGAATGACTATCAGGCGCACCGCTTTGTCGGCAACATGCTGGCATCGATGTTCAACACTGTTGCCGACAAGAAAATCGCGGTATTCGGATTCGCATTCAAGGCGGATACCGGCGATACCCGGGAGTCCCCGTCGATCGCCGTCTGCCGGCAATTGCTGGAGGAGCGCGCCAGAATCCGCATCTGCGACCCCAAGGCGCTGAACAATGCTAAAAAGGATCTGGCTAACGCTGAAGGCGATGTTGTCTATACGGAAGATCCCTACGAAGCGGCAAAGGGAGCGCATGCGATCGCGGTAATGACCGACTGGAAGGAGTTCAAGGAACTCGATTATAAACGGCTTTACGATGAGATGGAAAAGCCGGCATTTATCTTCGACGGCCGCAATATGCTCGACGCCCGGAAAATGTATGAAATCGGATTCAATATCTACGGTATCGGCAAGACCCCGAAAACCCATTTCTGAAAACAATAGAATGTTTTTTCCGGGCCGTATGTATTTCAGGAGCGTTTTACCGGCGCTCCTGATTTCTATTCTGACCGGCTGCGCGGCGGTAACGACATCATCTGTTCCCAGAAAGCCGGACGGTAAACCGGAACCGCCTAAGCAACCGCACCGGCTCCAAAAAACAGAAACTGAATTTACGGAAAAGGCACCGCGTCTTTTCAGCGCGGGGAACAAACAGGCATTGCTAGGTTTCGGCTCCGGAAGCGGAATACGCATCACCGCGGCGAAAAACGAAGCCGTTTTCGGTGATGTAAGCATATATCTGACCTCGACTCCGGAATATAATGCCAAAACCGGTAAATGGACTATATCCGAAACCGATATGGGAAAGACCGTAATTCCGCTGCTGCGCAACCGGGCTGAAAACCCAAAACCGCGGCGGATAATGCTGGATCCCGGGCACGGCGGACAGGACGGCGGCGCCATCGGAGCCGCAGGGCATGCGGAAAAGCAAATCAATTTGAAAATAGCGAAACTGCTGCGACAAGAACTTCTAAAACGCGGATATCAAGCAGAACTAACCAGAAGTGATGACAGATTCATACCGTTGGAGGAACGGCCGCGACTGGCCGCCATATTCAAGGCTGATATTTTTATTTCAATACACTCCAATGCTCAAAAATCCGGAAGTATCAACGGCATAGAAACTTATGCACTGACTCCGAGAGGGGCGATCAGTACCAACGGAGGCATCCCTGCCCCGTTGTATCCCGGACATCGTTTCGACAATTCCAATATACTGCTGGCGACGGCGATTCACCGCCGTATGCGTTCAGTATGCCCTTATGAAGACCGCGGAGTACGGCGGGCGCAATTCAAAGTGCTGACGCTGGCCGAGTCACCGGCGGCACTGGTGGAATGCGGATATCTCTCCAACCGCGATGAAGAAAGGTTGTTGAGCAACGACAAATATTTGAAACTGATCGCCGGAGCAATTGCCGACGGAATAGAAGATTATGCCGGAATATGCGACCAAGAGGCAGAGATAAAGTAATCATCGGAAAAAAGGAGAACCTGACATGATACCGTTACGGACTTTTTTCACCAGCCCGGAAGCGACCGGTTTGAGGCGCGAACCGGCGCATGCCTCTTTCTGGCATTTCAACACCGAACCGGAAGCCAGACGGGTGAAAAAAGAATTTTCCTCCGGAGCCATACCGCTGGACGGGGAATGGGAATTCGATCTCACATTTTCAGACGGCAGTTTTCAAGGCGAAACACGGAAAGTAACGGTGCCTGAATGCTGGGCGATGAGGGAAAAAGCCGACCGGCCGCATTACACCAATGTGCAGATGCCGTTTTCTGAGCAGCCTCCGGAAATTCCATCCCCGGTTCCGGTTGGAAAATACAGAAAAGAAGTAGCACTTGATCCACATGACGACGAACTGTACTTCATCCGTTTCGACGGTACTGAAGGAGCATTCGCGGTATACTGGAACGGAATGCTTGTCGGAGCCAGCAAGGATTCGCGCGGCGGCGCCGAATTTTATCTGCAAAATCCTGTAAACGGAAAAAATCTGCTTGAAGTGGAAATTTGGAAATGGAGCGACGGAACTTTTCTGGAAGATCAGGATCACTGGTATTTACCGGGACTGTCGCGCAGCGTGACCCTACTCAGATGCGGACGCTGCCATATAGCGGATTTTTTCGCCAAAACCACATTATCCGGCAATCTGCGTGACGGCATACTCAATCTGGAACTGCTGGCGAAGACGGAAAACCGCGACGGATTAAGCGCCACTGTAAGACTATATGCTCCAGACGGTAAAAAAATATACGAAAAAGAGATTGAGGATTTCGATGTATCCGGAAGACATCAATCAGCGCAATTGGCCAGATCGCGCGCATGGGATATTCCGGAAATAACAATTCCGCGCGTACAACGCTGGAGTGCGGAAAATCCGGCGTTGTATACCTTGACACTGGAACTGCGGCAAAACGGAAAGACCGCGGATGCGACCGGATGCAGAATAGGATTCCGCCGTTACGAACTGGCGGACAGGGCTTTGCTGATCAACGGCAGACAGGTGCGCATCTGCGGTGTAAACCGGCATGATCACCATCCGTTGAAAGGGAAAGCGGTTTCAGAGGAAGATATACGGCTGGATCTCACGCTGATGAAGCAGTTCAATATCAATGCCGTCCGTACCTGCCATTATCCGAACATGCCGGAATTTTACGATCTTTGCGATGAACTCGGATTTTATGTCATCGATGAAACCAATTTGGAACATCACGCGTTCTACTCCGACCTATGCAATGATCCGGCATGGGCGCCGGCTTTTATCGACCGTTGCGCGCATATGTTCGAGAGAGATAAAAATCATGCCTGCATATACGCATGGAGTTTGGGGAACGAATCCGGGTCCGGAGCAAACCATGCCGCCATGGCCGGTTATCTGCGCCGGCGTGACGATTCCAGACTGCTTCACTACGAAGGCAACATAACTTTCACTTTTGATCACAGTGTTCCCAACCGCGACCTGAGTGATTTCGTCTGCCCGATGTACCCCGATATAGAAAAAATAACCGACTGGGCAAAAAACAAAGACAAAAATGCCAGACACGACCGGCGACCGCTAATCATGTGCGAATACTCGCACGCTATGGGCAACAGCAACGGCAGCCTGAAAGATTACTTCGCCGCATTCGACCGTTATCCGGCATTGCAGGGCGGTTTTATCTGGGAATGGTGCGACCACGGTATTGAACAGAAAAACGGACAAGGTAAAAAATTTTTCGCCTACGGAGGAGATTTCGGCGATATTCCGAATGATATGAATTTCGTGGCGGACGGTCTGGTCTCTCCCGACCGTATGCCGCATCCTGGTCTTTATGAATACAAATATCTGGCACAGCCGGTGAAAATACGCTATGCCGGTGGTAAAATCCGTATTCTCAACCGCAGATATTTCACTAATCTCAATGACCTGCGCGGAGAATACCGTCTGGAAATAAACGGAAAAAATACCGTGTCGGGGAAGTTTTCCTGTACCGGCATCCGGCCCGGGGAAGAAAAAGGAATCATACTGCGCAATCTGCCGCGGCATTTGCCGCGAGGCAATTATTGGGCGGTACTGACAGTAGAAATTAAAAACAGAAAAAAGACCGCCTGTCTGCCGGAAAATTTTACAGTGGCGCATGAATCGTTTGTATTGTGTAAAAAAAACACCGGCACTGAACTTCCGGCGGCAGATCCCAGTGCAACGGAACAACTCCCGGGGACATTCAAAATCGTATCCGGACAAATGCAGGCACTTGTATCCGCGGAAGGATTCAATTTAAAATCAGGCGGCCGCACGCTGATAAAAAACGGATTTCAAATCCAATTGTGGAGAGCCGCGACGGACAATGACGGTTTAAAGCTGGCAAGAAACGATGAATGGCACGGCGGGCAGCTGAAAGACTGGCTCGACAAGCGCGGTATTGACCGGCTAAAGATAAATTGCGACCGTTTTTTATGCCGTAGCGGAATAATAGAAACACATTCGCTGGTATCCTCCGCCGCACTGACTGACAACGAACTGGAATTCACAAGAAAATTCCATGCGTGCTCCGACGGCTCAATCGCAGTGTCGCTGCTGTTTCAAGTACCGGAGCAATTCGCGGATTCGCCACGTCTGGGAATAACTCTGGAACTGCCTGCGGAACTAAACCGCATCGAATATTTCGGCAACGGGCCGCAGGAAAACTACCGCGACCGCGATGCGGCATGCATCAAGTCGCTTTACAGTACAACCCCGGAACAGATGTATACAGAATACGTGATGCCGCAGGAAAACGGCAATCACACCGGGGTAAGCGAGATAACTTTCACCGGCAACAACGGAAAAGGTTTCAGAATTTCAGCATTAAACCGTGAAATTGAATTTTCCGCATTGCCGTTCAGCACAGCGATGCTGTGGAACGCAAAGCATACCTGCGATCTTACCGCATCGGCAAGTACCATATTCGTCAATCTGGATTTATTTCAGTGCGGAGTCGGAACGGGAAGCTGCGGCCCGTCAACTCTGCCGCAGTACCGGCTTGCGTCCGGAAGATATATTCTGAAACTGAAACTGACGGAAATCAACTGAATTTTTCAAGATATCAGACAGAATACGGATACGGACTTATCATGTGCGGTATTCTATATCCCGGCTATTTCTGATATCGCGGTAGGCGCTAAAAACGGATAAACCGATTCAACACTATCCTCCCCGTCAGGATACTTATATCCAAAAACCCGGCATGCCTCGGCAGAGGAATGATAAAATCTCATAATATAATACGGCAGTCAGAAACCTTTTCACTGCCCTTTAACGCCGCGCTCACGCTCCAGACGATCGACATCAGACTTGGCCAAGTCGATGACTTTGCCGAACCGGGCGGAATTTTCATCATCGGCGATAACCAGCGTTTCATGAGCCTCGGCAACAGTGCGCGCGGTTTCAAGCATATCGCAGGCTGAACTGCAGGCCGGTTGCGGAGTATCGCCGCAAACCACCGCATCCCCGACGGAAAATACGAATAACTTAGATACTCCCAAATCTTTCAAAAGCTTTTTGAGATAATCTGAAGCATTAAACAACTCAACTTTTCCGCCGCTTCTGGCGCATTGCAGTGCCAGCATAGTAAGCACACCCATAAAAGTGCTGTCGAATGAAACGCATGCACTTAACTCAAAACGGCATCCCGAACAGCCGTTTTTGGCGATTTCGCGCAACGGCACGGCATATTCGAAATTCGCCCGTCCCTGAACAATCACATCCACCTGCCCGCCGCGGCAGGAAATCCGCAAGTCACTGTCTTTCATGCCGTCCCTTCTCCAAAACCGCTTTAATACGCCGGACGCCGCGGCTGGAACTTTCCTCTTTCAGAATACGGAAATGCCCCAGCGCACCGGTATGAGAAGCATGCGGACCGCCGCATATTTCCTTGGAAAATCCGCCCATAGTATAAACTTTAACCCGTTCGCCGTACTTATTGCCGAACAACCCCATGGCTCCGGAAGCGCGCGCCTCGTCAACAGTCATTTCCTCGCAGACAATTTTATCATCGCGGGCGATTTCTTCGTTAACCAGACGCTCCACCTCGGCAAGCTGTTCAGGAGTCACCTTGTCGCCGTGAGAAAAATCAAAACGCAAACGCTCGGCGGTTATATTTGAACCTCGCTGCTCCACATGAGTACCGAGAACCCGGCGCAAAGCCGCCTGCAGCAGATGGGTGGCGCTGTGCAAAGCGGCGGTAGCCTCGGTATGATCCGCAAGACCGCCCTTGAACTTCTGCTCCGCTCCGGCCCGGCTTTGCTCCTGATGCTTGACGAAAGCGGCCTGATAACCGTCCCGGTCCACGGTGAATCCCTTTTCCGCCGCCATTTCCTCGGTGAGTTCAATCGGGAAACCGTAAGTTTCATAGAGATTGAACGCGTTTTTCCCGGAAATCACCTTGTGCTGAATATGCTCTGGAACTCTGGCGATAAGTTTGAGGAACTCTTTGGTACCGTTTTCAAGCGTAACCGCGAACTGATTTTCTTCGCGGTCAAGTTCTTCAAGAATAATCTGACGTTTTTCATCAAGTTCAGGATATACATTCTGGAACTCGTCAATCACGGCGACACCGACGGCGGAAGTAAAATTACCGGTTATGCCGAGTTTACGGCCTTCGCGGATAGCGCGGCGGATTAAACGGCGGAGCACATACGGCTGATCGACTTTACCGGGAAGAATACCGTCCGCAAGAATAAATACAGCGGCGCGCAAATGGTCGGCGACAATCCTTTCCGAAGGCGTACGCTCCGCAGAAGCGGCGCACTGCACATTGCGGACTCTATCCAGCGCGGCGAACACCGGGGCGAAAATTTCCGTTTCATAGCAACTGCTCTTGCCCTGCAAAATCGCGGTAACCCGCTCCAACCCCATGCCGGTATCCACATTTTTCTGCGTCAGCGGTTCAAAAGTGCCGTCCGCCTTTTTACAGAACTGCATAAAGACGTTGTTCCAAATTTCCACCCACCGTTTATCAGACGGGTCGAATTTTTCCGGAGCCGGTTCCGTACCGGTCCAATAAAACATCTCGGTATCAGGGCCGCACGGGCCGGTTTCTCCGGCAGGCCCCCACCAGTTATCTTTCTTGCCCAGTTTGGCGATCCTTTTTTCAGGTATCCCCAGAGAACGCCAGATTTCAAAAGCCTCAGAGTCGAATCCGCAATCAGAATCTCCGGCGAAAACGGTTACCGCCAGCATATCGGCAGGAATGTGCAAATTCTCCGGTGCAGTAAGAAACTCATAACTGTAATGGATGGATTCATTTTTGAAATAATCCCCAAGCGACCAGTTGCCCAGCATCTCAAAAAAAGTGAGATGCACCGCATCGCCGACCTCATCGATATCGCCGGTGCGGATACATTTCTGGAAATCGGTCAAACGGGTTCCCGCCGGATGTTTAGCGCCCTGCAGATACGGCACCAGCGGATGCATACCGGCGGTGGTAAAAAGACAAGTAGGGTCATTATCCGGAATCAGCGATGCGCTTCTGATTTCCACATGCCCCTTGCTTTTGAAAAAATCAATATATTTCCTGCGGATTTCTGCTTCAGTCATTTCCAGCCCTCCCCGGACATCAGTTTCCGTTATTGAATCATAAGCCGATAAACTCTCATAAC
>JAZRUY010000128.1:0-2089 GCA_045598845.1 Victivallaceae bacterium | reverse complement strand
CGCTGATATCCAGCACCGCCGTCTTCATCACTGTGTCCGGTTCCGCACAGTCGAACCGCGCTTCGTCTATCGCCGCTCCGCGGATTTCCGGATTTGCCGGCGCCGTTGCGTTCAGAGCGAATCCGAGCGCCGCGACGGCCGCGGTCAAAAGCAGTCTGTTCAGTTTCGTCATGCGTTTTCCTTCCTTTGATTCCGTATGTGCTGAAAAATGCGTTCCTGGTCTATTTTGTTGCCAAGTCCTTAAAAGTCAGGTTGTACGCCGATTTATTCGTATCCGCGTTCAGGCCGCGGCAGATATCCTCGACCGCCGGTGCGACCAGCGCGCAGTTTTTCGGCGCCGGCGCTCCGGCACCGTCCAGTTTCCGCAGCACCTGGCACACTGTTCCGGATACCACGATGTTGTTGGGCGAATACTCGGTTTCTCCACTGCCGTTTTCATGGGAGAACAATATGCCGTTGCCGGTAAGTTCGAGAATAAGGTCCGTTGCCAGGGCGTTGTCCATTTTTATTTCCCCAAGCAGTTCATCTCTGGTGGTCGCCCGTCCCGACACCGTGAAATTGGCATACACCAGTTTCAGCAGCATCAGCTGGTATTTGCGCCTCAGCGCATGGGCGAGCGGCATGCCGCCGCGGAGCAGCATGCCGTCGCGGTTGTATTGGCAGGTATAAGTGAATTCCGCGCCGAACAGCACGATCATCCAGGAGAGTTTCATCCAGATCAGCAGTATCGGTATGGCGGCGAAACTGCCGTACACGGAATTGTAACGGAATATCACCGACTGGAAGTTTATCAGGAAATTCTGCAGCAGCAGAAAGAGTATGCCTGTTACCAGTCCTCCGGTCAGTGCCGGGACGAACTTCACATTTTCCTCCGGTACCAGAAAAAATACCAGCGCGAAGATCAGGCATACCGTTACCGGCGGCAGCAGATCCGTTGCCATGGTCAGCAGCGACATTCCTTCCTTCGCCAGTTCCGAATCAGTTTCTATCGCCGCCAGCATGCCGTTCAGCAGCGGCGCAATGCCGCTCAGCATCAGCATCAGCAGCGGTATCAGCACCAGCAGCGATATGGAACTGAAGAATTTGCCGAGTACGCTTTTTACCGGCGATTTCTTTTTTTCCCGCCGCGGCATCGCCCAGATCAGGTTGAAACTTTTCCGGATATTGGCCGAGAGCGACAGCACCGCGAACATCAGCACTATCACACCGGCTCCGGCGATAATTCCCCCTCTGGTGTTGGCCAGCGCGGCATCGGCGAAAGAGTAGAACCATTGCAGGATCTCCTTGTGCGCCGCCATTTTTTCGGAGAGGATGATTTTCAGATCTTCCTGAAAGTCGAATCCCTTGGCCACGCCGAACGCCAGCGCCAGCAGCGGCACGATGGAAAGCAGTGTTACAAAGGTCAGGGCGGTGGCATCGATGATATCGTTGTTATTGCAGAACCGGATCACCGAATTCACCGTCAGCCGGATAAATTTTCCTGGCGGATTCAATCCGGCATAGACCGCATCGCCGTCATAAATGAATTTTTTCAGAAACGCTCTTGCTCTCCTCGTCATCGTATCCGTCCGTTTTTATTTTCCGTTTTTCTGTTTGGCGCTCCAGGAGTCCTTCAAAGTCACGGTACGGTTGAAAACCGGTTTTTCCGGGCTTGAATCCGGGTCGACGGCATAATAACCGTTGCGTTCGAACTGCACCGATGTCCCCGCCGGCAGACCTGCGAGCGCCGGTTCGATGTAACCGGTCACGGTTTTCAGCGAATCCGGATTGAGCTGAGTCAGAAAATCAGCGCCTTCGCCGCCCGGATTTTCCGCGGTGAACAGCCTGTCGTAGAGCCGGATTTCCGCCTGTTTCGCGGTATCCGCCGCCAGCCAGTGGATGGTTCCCTTCACTTTTCGCCCGTCCGGTGCGTTCCCGCCTCTGGTTTCCGGGTCGTAAGTACAGCGCAGACCGGTCACCTTGCCGTCCGCATCCTGCTCAACTCCGGTGCATTTGATGAAATAACCGTAGCGCAGCCGCACCTCCCGTCCCGGCGCCAGCCGGAAATATCCCTTCGGCGGGTCGGACATGAAATCGCTCCGCTCGATGT
>JAZRUY010000127.1:0-7775 GCA_045598845.1 Victivallaceae bacterium | reverse complement strand
GACTGATAAATCGGTGGTGGAAATCAACGACGCCAATCCCGAACTCGGAATCGAATACAATACCGCACTGCTGAAGAAGAACGGCATCGAAGTTACCGATGAGAACATTTTCATCGCCGCCGCCTGCGGCGAAAAAGGCATCAAATTCCTGCTCGGCGACAAGCCGTTCGGCATCCGTTACGCCGATGCTGCCAAGCCGGCGGCCAAAAAATCCGGCGGCGGCGAATACACCGCCACGGTGGACGGCAAGGCGGTGGCGGTCAAAGTCAGCGCCGACGGCGGGGCCTATACCGCGGTGATCAACGGCAGAAGTTACAATGTGAAGGTGGCGGACGGTGTTGCCGCTCCGGCGGACGGCGGCAAAACCGCTCCGGCCGGCGGTGCCGAGCCGATGCTCTCGCCCCTGCCCGGCACGGTGATGAAGGTGCTGGTCAATGCGGGAGATACCGTCAGCGAAGGCGATGTGATGTTCATCGTCGAGGCGATGAAGATGGAAACCGAAATCAAGGCGCCGAAATCCGGCAAAGTCACGGAAATTTCCGTTTCGGCGTCGCAGGTGATCGCCGCCGGTGACACTCTGGCCGTCATAGCGTAATCCGGTAGGAGCAAAAAATGATGAAACATCTGTTATTCGCGGCATTTATAGCGCTCGGCGCCGCACTGCCGCTGACCGCCGACGATACTCTGGTCAAGGAGCAATTGGCTGCCGCCGCCGTTAAAGAGGCGGAGCAAATCGCTATGACCCCCGATAAGGCGCCGGGAGACATGTCGCTGCCGGCCGGGGCCGGCAAATTGGAAAAAGACAGCGATGAGTTATTCGGCTGGTATGAAAGCGAAGACGGCACCCGTTATCTGGTTTACGAGTGGCCGGAAAATGCGGTTGTCAATTCGGTGACCATGGCGAAAAACCAGAAGCTCAATGCGGAGCGCGAGCTGATGATCGTGGTGCCGCAGGGGCGCAGCAAGGGCAAGGTGAAAATTTCCATCGCCGCCAATGTGCTGCGGATCAACAGCGCGGTGACACCGGCAGCCACTCTGACCCCGGGTGAAGTGATCGCCGCCTTTGTGCCGCGGCAGATCAGCCACGACTCGCAGAACAACGCTTCCGGCAGCAAAGGCAGACTCGCCGACTGGAAGACCTCGTGCGAACACCTTTGGCAAAGCACCGGCATCGCCAATATCATCAAACAGGCCGGTGCCGGTGATTTCGCCCGCAACTGGAACCTGAGCATCGGCCGAGTGCTGATGATGCTGGTGGCTCTGGTGCTGATCTATCTGGCGATCGTCAAGGGTTTCGAGCCGCTGCTGCTGCTGCCGATCGGATTCGGGGCACTGCTGGCCAACATACCGCTGGCCGGCATTTCCGGCCCGGACGGTCTGCAGGGAATGATTTACAATGTCGGCATTGAATCCGGAGTGTTTCCGCTGCTCATCTTCATGGGTGTCGGCGCTCTGACCGATTTCGGCCCGATGATCGCCAATCCCAAGACCGCGCTGCTCGGCGGTGCGGCGCAGTTCGGAATCTTCACCGCGCTGCTCGGCGCGCTGGGGCTCACCATGCTGGGCTGCGGCACCGATTTCCCGCTGCGGGATGCGGCCAGCATCGGCACCATCGGCGGCGCCGACGGCCCGACCGCCATTTTTCTGGCCAGCCGGCTTTCGCCGAAACTGCTGGGGGCCATCGCGGTGGCGGCTTACAGTTACATGGCGCTGGTGCCGATCATCCAGCCGCCTATCATGAAGCTGCTCACCACCAAAGAGGAGCGCATGATCCGGATGAAGCAGTTGCGCAGCGTCGGCAAGCTGGAGAAAATCTGCTTCCCGCTGCTGATCACTTTCCTCTGCGCTTTCCTGCTTCCTGACGCGGCTCCGCTCATCGGCATGCTGATGTTCGGCAATCTGATGCGCGAGTGCGGCGTGGTGGAACGCCTGAGCAGCACGGCGCAGAACGCGCTGATGAACACCGTGACCATCTTCCTCGGCCTGGCGGTCGGCTCCAAACTTTCCGCCGACCAGTTCCTCTCGCTGCAGACCCTCGGCATTCTGCTGCTGGGCGCCATCGCGTTCAGTATCGGCACCGCGGGAGGTGTGCTGTTCGCCAAGGTGATGAACCTGTTCTCCCGGGAGAAAATCAATCCGCTCATCGGCGCCGCCGGGGTTTCCGCCGTGCCGATGGCCGCCCGGGTGGTCAACAAGGTCGGGCTGGAGGACGATCCCCAGAACTTCCTGCTCATGCATGCCATGGGTCCCAATGTCTCCGGCGTTATCGGCTCGGCGGTGGCGGCCGGGGTGCTGCTCAACATGCTCAAGGACAGTCTTTAATCTGGAGCGGATTCCGGCGCCGCGGTTGCGGAACCGCCGCGCCGGTGTTATATTAGGAAAATCAACGGTCGCGGCGGTTTCCGGATGAGTACAGCCGGAAGACAGGCTGCCGGACGCGAAAACAAGGAGTACTGAAATGGACAAGGAACAGAGAAGCAGAATCATGGCGGATTTCGGGCGCAAACCGGGCGATACCGGCTCTCCCGAGGTTCAGATTGCGTTGCTCAGCGGCCGCATCAGCGAGCTCACCGGGCATCTCAAGGCCAATCCGAAGGACCACAGCACCCGCCGCGGTCTGCTGGCGATGGTCAGTCTGCGCAAGAAGCTGATCGCCTACCTGATGCGCGAAAACTACGCCAAGTATATCGAAGTCACCGATAAACTCGGCATCCGCCGCACCGCCCGCTGAGCGGACACGACTGGACTAAAAGAAAGAAGGATTCAAATCCTTCTTTTTTTATTGTCTTTTCACCGATGACCAGATCAATGCAGGCGGGCGATTATGCTCGACCCGTTGTCGAAAAGTATTTCCGCGTCTTTCATCATCTTCAGTTTGATTATCATGTGCCGGTCGGTGGCCAGCACGATATCGGTTCCAAGTACGCGTTTCAGCACTTCCGCCGGCAGCATCAGCCGCGGTTTGTAGAAATAGGCCTGATAAATCAAATACCGCTCCGGATATACGCAGTAGCTGAAAAACGGTTCCAGACCGAACAAGGTTCGGTACTCCGGCAGATGGTAATACAAGGCCGGAAAATCCTGCCAGTTGAGATTGCCGATCACCGTTCCGGCGGGGAAATGTTTCCGTATAAATGCGGTTTCCTCCCGCAATTCGATAACCGGCCGCCGGCGGATATAATCTTGAAGATTGTATTTCCACTGCCGTATCAGCGCAACCGCCGATACGATGCATAATATGCGGATCATCCATTTGCCTCTGATCCGCAGACGGTTCAGCAGCGCGCTGCAAAGCAGCAGATTGAACGGCAGCGCATACTCTATCGCCCTCATTGCCGCGCCGATGCCGGCGAAAGATCCGAAAGCGAGAACGGACAGTGCGGCAAGATCGGCATCCATGCATTTTTTGTTTCGGCCGCATAACATTATTATGACACAAATCAGATTGAACCCGGCCAGCAGCGACAGATTGAGGAAACTGAAATACAGCCAGGCGCCTTTTTCCATGACTTCGCCGCCGAGAATGATGCCGTTGAAATGAATCATGTTCCGCACCACCATCACGCACTGCACATACCAGAGTACCAGATTGTCGGGAAACTGCGGATGGATGATCAGACTGGTTATCAGTCCGGCGAATCCGCAGCAGAACAGTCTGACGCCGCGCTTTTTATCATGCAGAAAGTGCGCCAGAGCGAACGCCCCCAGCGGAAACAGGATGAAATGCGGATTGGAATAACTCCAGCCGTAAATCAGGCAGAGCAGAAAGGCGGCGACAAATCCTTTCCGGTTTTCCGCCCGGGAGAAAATCACTGCGCCGATGAGCATCAGCGCCGCCGAGAGCACCTGCGGGCGCAGTTGCAGCATGCGGACCAGAAAATACGGCTGCCAGCAGAACAGCAGCGGAATGAACAGCCATGCCGCCGCTCCGTTAAAATTATATAATGCCAGACAAAAGGCCGCCAGCAGAATTCCCAATAGGGTCAGCCGGCAGAAAGTGAACGGATATTCCGGCAGACCGAGCCCGGAATTGATCCGGTTAAGGATGTCCAGCAACACATGGAAGCCGAGTTCCTTGTCGGCGAAATTCTTCTCCCAGATGCTCATGGTGTTGGCGGGAAAGGTTTTGGCGGAGTAAGTATTCCATCCCTGCACTGCGATCCTGGTATGGTAGAAATCATCCGATATCCCGACCGCATTGGGGCAGACAGAATAAAAAACGAAGACTATTCCCGCCGCCAGAAATATTCCGGCCAGATAAGGAAATATCGCGCCGGATAACGGTTTTCTGAACATACTGTCAAACATGGGTTGTAAATCCGTAAAGGATACTTGAAATTATCTATTAAAAAACCGCCGGAAAACCGGCGGTTTGGAGTATCTTCGGCAAGTATGATTACTTGACGGAGACTTCGGAGCTCTTCCAGAACTGGTTGGTTTCCGGAATCACGAAATACTCGCTATTTTCCTCTTTGCCGCCTGCACCATTCGCAGGAATCTCCGTACGTGTAACATTGGAGGCATGACCGTCGGCAAACAGTACATTGGCGCTTCCCCGGTGCTTCCACTGCAACGCAGCCTGTGTGGGATCCTGACCGACCACCATATCGGTGCGCTGGCTGGCGGCAATATCCTTCGGGGCAATTTTATTACCTTGGGCGACCCCATTTGCTACGGTTCTATCGAATTTAACATAGTATACGTCACTAAGACAGGTAGCGGCTGCTCCGCCGTTCTTGCGGTCGATCCCGGCGCCGTTGCCCTGATTGATGTCCATGATGGCCGCGGTCTTGGTCGGATTGTGGATTAAGCTCATCGGCAGTTCGCTATAACCAAATGCGTTCATGCCGTAGCTGAAGGCATAGTCATCGGTCAGATAGACCTTGTACATGGCGGCCGGGCAGGCGAAGATGCCCTGCGGCTCGCGGTCGTTCAAGCATCCCGGCTGCTCATTCGGCCCCTTTGAATATGGAGCGTAAATCTGATCGAAAGCGCCGTTGTAGTCGCCCTCGCCCCACTTGTTAACTTTTACGTTATCCGTGCCGTTGCGGAGATCATACAAATTTTCTCCAGGTCCCCAGGAAATGTTGAAGGCTTCCATGTAGAGCAGGGACGCCCATTTCCCCTGATCGCCTTTGTCGGCAGAGTTTACTTTATCTCTGTGGATAAAATTGCCGGAATAAGCCGGGGCGGTGTCGTTGTTGCCGTCGATATACAGCGTCAGATAGGTGTGCATGTTCTTCAGATTGGAAGTGCACTTGATGTTCTGCGCCTTCTCCTTGGCGCTCTGCAACGCGGGGAGCAGGATCGCGGCCAGAATCGCGATGATCGCGATGACCACGGGCGGGCGGATGAAAGAGTTTCTGATTTCAAGCGGTGACAGATTGCCGCGGGGGGAATCAGGGCAGCTTCACTACCGCGCTGCTTTGCCCGGTAAACAGAGTCCGGCTGCCGGGAATCCGCGCCACTTTGCGGTAAAGCGTTTCCGAGGATACGAGGATTATACCGACAAGTATTTCTGTCGAATTAAACAAACTTTTATCGGTATAAGAAAACCGCCGGCGATTTGCCGGCGGTTTTGAGTATCTTCAGCAAGTATGATTACTTGATGGAGACTTCGGAGCTCTTCCAGTACTGGTTGGATTCCGGAACCAGGAACGCGCCGCTGAGGCTGTCCTTGGCGCCGGCGCCGTTGACCGGAATCTCGCTGCGCTTGACATTGGCGGAGTGACCGTCGGCATACAGCGCGTTGGCGGTACCCTTGTGCTTCCACTGCAGCGGGCTCTGGTTGGGATCCTGACCGATCACCATGTCGGAGCGCTGGCTGGTGCGGATGGCTTTCGGGCTGATGTTGGCGCCGCTGTCGCTGATACCGTCAGTCTGATTGGCGTCGAAGTTGACATAGTGAATGCCGTCGAGAACGGAACGGGTGGTACCGCCGTTCTTGCGGTCGATGTCGGAACCGTTGCCCTGGTTGATGTCCATGATGGCCGCGGTCTTGGTCGGGTTGTGGATCAGGCTGACCTTGGTGTTGGCATAGCCGAAGCTGTTCATGCCGTAGCTGAAGGCATAGTCATCGGTCAGATAGGCCTTGTACATGGCGGCCGGGCAGGCGAAGATGCCCTGCGGCTCGCGGTCGTTCTTCTTGCTGCCGTCGTTGTTCGGTCCGTCGGCGTACGGAGCGTAGAGCTGGTCATACGCGCCGCAGTAGTCGGACTCGCCCCACTGGTTGGCGGCGACGGTGGAGGTACGGCCGTCATACAGAGTGGCGCCGGGGCCCCAGGAGATGTTGAAGGCTTCCATGTAAAGCAGGGTCGCCCATTTGCCGTGCGCATTGACGGTGTTGAAGTTGCCGTCATAGCTCGGGGTGGTGTCGTTGTTGCTGTCGATGTACAGTTCGAGATAGGTGTGCATGTTCTTCAGGTTGGACGCGCACTTGATGCTCTGCGCCTTCTCCTTGGCGCTCTGCAACGCGGGGAGCAGGATCGCGGCCAGAATCGCGATGATCGCGATGACCACGGGCGGGCGGACAACTGTATAATCTTAGTATGAATAAACTCAGAGATTATAGAAAGTGCATCACCCCCGGACAGAATGTTTTACGGTACACGTTTTCTAAAACAGCTAAAAAAGGAAACAATTCCGCAGACCGTCTCGCTAAAATTTGTATTACCGCATTTTCAAAATAGCGTAATCGTTTGTGGAGGTTCTGCTCTGCCGGCAATAGTTCGCTCCGCTTTTTCATCGATACATCCACCGCAAATCAATCTGTAAAAAATACGGGAATTCTGCAATAAAAAACCGCCGGAAAACCGGCGGTTTGGAGTATCTTCAGCAAGTATGATTACTTAACCGGGATTTCGGAACTTCTCCAGAACTGGTTGACTTCCGGAACCAGAAGCGCACCGTTCTGACGACTGCCGGCTCCTTCAACCGGAACTTCCTGACGCTTGACGCTTCCGGCATGACCGTCGGCATACAGGGCATTGGCCACGCCGCGATGTTTCCACTGCATTGCAGTTCCGGTTTCATCGGTACCGCAGACCATTTCTTTCCGGGCACCGGCACGGATGCTTTTCGGTGAAACAGCCTCTCCCGCCCGTATTCCGTTGTCGGCGGTAGAATCGTATTCCGTGTAATTTTCGGTGGTAATTTTTCCTCCGTCAGCTTTCACGTCGATGGCGGCACCGTTGCCCTGATTGATGTCGAACAGCGCGGCAGTCTTGGTCGGGCTATGAATCATGCTCATCTTCATGTTGCTGTAACCGAAGCTGTTCATACCGTAGTTAAAGGCATAGTTGTCGGTCAGATAACTCTTGTATCTGGCGGCCGGACAGGCGAAAATACCCTGCGGCTCGCGGTCATTGTATTTACCATCGGTTCCGGCGGCGGGACCAGCAGCGTACGGAGCATAAATCTGATCATAAGAACCGGTATAATCTCCGGCGCCCCATTCAAGTTTACTCGGCGCCGCACCCTGAGTGCGATATTCAACTACATACTCTCCCGGTCCCCAGGAGATGTTGAAAGCCTCCATGTACAGCATGGATGCCCACTTGCCGTGCCAAGCCTTGCCAGCGGAATTTTGATGTTCATCAATGAGGTTGCCGTCGTAAGCCGGCGCGGTGTCGTTGTTGCCGTCGATATACAGCGACAGATAGGTGTGCATGTTCTTCAGGTTGGACGCGCACTTGATGCTCTGCGCCTTCTCCTTGGCGCTCTGCAACGCGGGGAGCAGGATCGCGGCCAGAATCGCGATAATCGCAATGACCACG
>JAZRUY010000126.1:0-1526 GCA_045598845.1 Victivallaceae bacterium | reverse complement strand
AGCGGATCTTTGTTCCTGCTTTCCGCCGGGACGACAGGATGCGGCGCCGGACGGCGAATGGGCTCGTCGCTGCCGCACCCCGCCATAGACAGCAGCAGTGCTGAAAACAAAGCGAATCCGTATAATTCAACAAAGCGGTTTTTCATAATCATTTCTCCTCCCCGGCTTTACCGTCGGCGGAATCGGCGGCAGAGCCATCCCCGGCTACGGCCGCATGGTCATCCAGCCACTCCCGGAACGGGTTTTCTATCCGGCGGCCGATTTCAGTGGCGGCACTGATATCGGAAGGCAGATGATCCGTCTGCACCGGTACGGGTTCCATCTCCACAGTAAGAACTATATAAGTACGTTCCTTGATGCTGGTAACCGTGCTGAACAGATATTTTATCACCGGTATGCGGCAGAGCACCGGCAAACCGATAGTCTGCTCCACATCGTTTTCCTTTTCGTACACCGCCAGCACTTTTTCCAGCCCGAAACCGGCGGAGGCGGCTCCGCACACCAGCGAGGAATTACTCAATTCCGCACCGGTGTTGCCCCGCTCAACAACATTCTTCATATATACGGAATAATCGAACAGCACGCCGCCGTTTTCACGCAGGGATTTGCTGCCGTTGATGTATTCCGGCTCCGACGGAATAAAACCGTCCGCATCAGCGCAAGTATCAGCATCGACGCGGCCGCTGCAGACAAAAGGATTGACTATCTGAATTTCCAGCGATGGAGGATCAGGGTACTTGTTTCCGTCTTCATCCTCATAGTAACTCTTGCCGATCATCGTGCGTCCGACCGCATTTTTGGAGATGTTCTGATATTCAGGCTCCATACTGATCCGGTAGATGAACGGAGCGGTATCAGGCCTTATCTCCTGCATCAGACGCAGACGCATATAATCTTCTTCATTGGAAACCGGGGTATTGACAACCACCAGTGCGGCGGAGGCGGTCAAATTGGCATTGCCGGACTGCTGCAGACAGCGGATAAAACTCATATCAAACATGGGAGCGGTGAAAAATCCGCCGAACCCCCAGGTGGATGTGGCTATATACGGCGCCTGCTCAAGCAATTCGTTTATCACAATATTGCCGGCATTATATCCCACGTTGAGCAAATTGACTCCCGGGCCGTTCTTCCAGGCCAGATAATCCATGCCCCAGTCCTTCAGATCACTGTCGCGCAACTCGTAGTAGTTCATCCGCACCTTCACCTGCGGCAGAGGCCGGTCCAGACGGCTGACCCATTCCAGAGTGCGTTTGGCGGCATCGCTCTGGTCGCGCCAGAATACCGTATTGCTTCCGGCATCGACATACGCCTTGCCGACGTCAGACCCGATGGCGGCATCAATCAATCCGGCGAATTCGGCGGCGGCCCGGTATTTTGGGGTATAAGCGATTTTAGCCATGCCGGTACCGGTGATTTCCGATTTTCCGTCGGCGCTTTGACGGTCGAGCGCGGCGATAACGGCATCCACCTGCGGCATGAAATCAGAGCCGGTGGAAACCAGCAGCGCTCCCAGCGGTGAATCT
>JAZRUY010000125.1:0-6151 GCA_045598845.1 Victivallaceae bacterium | reverse complement strand
CGGTCGCCTTCGCCGCCCGGCCAGTACATCCGCAGCAGATACTTCTGCCCGTGGCGCAGCGCGCCGGCCGGCAGACGCAACTCCCATACGCCGTTATCCGAACGGCAGAAAGAGTATTGCGGCAAAATTTCCCAGCCGCTGAAATCGCCGCGCAGCGAAATTCCGGACGCATCGGGCGCCCACTCCCGGCAGACCCAGCCGCCGCCGGGAAGCCGGTGCAGACCGAAAAACTCATGTCCGGAGGCGAAATCCGCCAGAGTGCCGTCCCCGGCCAGCTCACGCTCAAGCGCATCGGCGGAAGCGCCGCGCCGGGCAAGATTTTCCCGGAAAGGCGCCAAATACGGATCTGCGGTCAGCGGCAGCGGTTCGTTCTTGATACGGGGGACCGCCATCGGCTCACCGGTACACTTCACCGCAGTCGTCCACAATCAGCGGACGGGCCAGCATGCTTTCGTAGATTTTCATATACGCCTGGGCGGTCACGTCATGGTTGAAACGCCGCTTGGCATCGGTCATAATACGGGCGATCTCCGCTTCGCGGACATCCGCAGGCAGCGCCCAGAAACGCATCGCCTCGTCGATTCCCCACATCAGACCGCCGTCATCGTAAGTTTCGAACCGGAAACCGTTGCCGGTATGCGAATTCACATCGAGAGGCTCCACGGTGTCGTGCAGACCGCCGGTATCGTGCACCACCGGAAGGCTGCCGTAATACTGACTGGTCATCTGCGGCAAACCGCAGGGCTCGAAAAGCGACGGCATCAAAATGAAATCGCTGGCGGCGAACGCCATGCGCGACACCTTCTCGTCAAAATCGCAGACCAGCACCCGGTCGTAGAAATCATGACGGGCGACGATCTCGCGGAAAACCGGCTGATAACTGCCGTTGCCCACCACCGCAATCTGCAACCCGCGGTCCCAGTACTTGTGGACGGTGCTGTAGAGAATATCGGTCAGCAGCGAACAGCCCTTCTGCACCGGGTCAAGCCGGCTGGGCCAGAAAAACAGCGGAGCGTTCTGATCCACCCGAAGCCCCATCTTCTGCTGAAACGCCACCTTGTTGGCCTGTTTGCCGATACGGTGATTGACGGCGTTGTAATTGACCGTCAGCATCGGATCATGCTCAGGCTCGCTGGCCTCATCGGGGGAGTTAAGAATACCGGCGGCGCAACCGGCGCGGAATTTACCGCTTATCTCGCTGCGGATGTTGTCCGGCACGAAACTGTGGCGCCCCTCGATGATCTCGAGCAGGAAAGTCGGGCTCACCGTGTTGATGAAATGGGCGGCGAAAATTCCGGATGCCAGCATATCCACCGGATTATTGGAACGGCTCTCCTCGTAATTATACGGCTGACGGCTGAAATAGAGGTTCTGCCAGAATTCAGCGGCGTCGATGCCGCGGTCCTCGATGGCGTCCATATTCGCTTTCTGAGTATGGATATTGTGCACGGTGAACAGGCAGGGGATGCCCATCCGGCGCGCGGCGGCCGGAATCAGCCCGGTCATCCAGTCGTTACAGTGAATAAGATCCGGTTTCACGGCGGGGATGATGTTGTTGATCACCTCGCGCTGAAACGCCATCGCCTGGCGGAAACTGTCCTCGTTGCGGCTGGCGTACACCGAGTTGCGGTAGTAGAAAATCCGGTCTTCGGCCAAATGCACCCTGCCCTGATGCATGCAGGAAAGATATACCCGCAGCTCATCGTTGATCAGCGCGCCGACATCCACATGGAACATCTTGCGGTAATGCGGCAGCGCCACATGCACATCGGCGCCGTGCCGGAAAAGGGCGCTCACCAGCGAAGCGGAAACATCGGCCAGCCCGCCCGCCTTGGCGCGCAGGCTGTTGGTCATATTCCCCATGCCCTCGGGCAGATAGGTTATCTCCGGTGTGACAACCAGAATGGTCGGAGTCTTCTTTCTCGCTTTTCTCGGCATGATATCACCTCAGTTCCGTCACCGCCTCCCGGCATCCCATCAATCAGCAATACTTGTTATAAGATTGCCAGTCCGGCGGGATTTTTCAACCCCGCCGGACGGTTTTCCGGGTTTTATTATTTCGGCCAGCAGATGAAACCGGGCACGCTGTTGTTCCAGTCATCGCCGGCCGGCTTGATGCGGGCGGTCAGCCCGAACCGGCCGGAGACGGCGCAGGTGATTTCGCACTCGTAACGGTAGTTGCCGTTATCGAGCCGGCCGCGGCCGGTCATCTTCTCCGAAACGCTCTTCTGTATCAGGTTGTGGCCGTCCACGCAGCCGTAATAGGCCTCGACTTCCACATCGGACGGCTCCAGCCCGCCCAGACCGACCTCAACCGTGACTTTGAAGCGGTCACCCACATGCATATCGCCCAGACCGCCCTCCACCACCGGACGGCTGATGCTCAGGCGGTTTTCATCGAAATTGGACACATATTTCGCCTTCTGGGCGACCAGAGCGGTCGCCTTCGCGGCGCCGCCGGCGATCAGATCCTGATATGCCGCGGAGGCGGGGAGATAGAACCTGCGGTTGTACTCCTCCACCATACGCTCGCTGGAAAACACCCCGAGACCGGTGATGATGACCTCTTTCATATAACGGAGCCAGCGCTGCGGCAGATCGCCGCCGCCGCGCTCGTAGAAACAGGGGATAATCTCGTTTTCCAGCAGAGCGAAAAGCTGCTGCGACTCATAATTGTCGCGGTCCTCGTCGCAGGTCAGATAGTCGTTGCCGGTGATCGCCCAGCCGTTGCGGCCGTTGTAGGCCTCGGCCCACCAACCGTCCAGAATACTGCAGTTGGGCAGACCGTTGACCGCCGCCTTCATTCCGGAGGTGCCGCTGGCCTCCTGCGGACGCCGCGGGGTATTCAGCCACACATCCACCCCCTGCACCAGAGCGCGGGCCATGGCGATATCGTAGTTTTCGAGAAACACCAGACGGTTTTCCACCCCGTTGGCGCGGGCGAACCGGATAATCTGCTGAATCAGTTTCTTGCCCTCGTCATCGGCGGGATGCGCCTTGCCGGCGAATACGAACTGCACCGGACGGGTACTGTTTTTGAGCAGAGATACTAGACGCTCGCCGTTGCGCAGCAGCAGCGTGCCGCGCTTGTAGGTGGCGAAACGGCGGGCGAAACCGATGGTCAGCGCGTCGGGGTCGAGCACCGAAGTGATATTCTGGCGGCAGGCCGGATCCATGTTGTCCTGCATCCGGCTGCGCATATTGCGCACCAGCGACTGGCGGTTCAGCGAATGCGCCATCCAGAGTTCCTCGTCGGGAATGGCGTTCACTCCTTCGATCAGCCGTTTCATATCCGGATTGTGCGCCCAGTTGCCGGGCAGATAGCGGCTGTACAGCACGGACAGGCGGCCGGAAATCCAGGACGGCACATGCACGCCGTTGGTGATATGACGGATCGGAATTTCGGAGACCGAGCGGTTCGGCCACAGGTGCTTCCACATATCGCGGGCGACCTCGCCGTGCAGCGCGCTGACACCGTTGCTGTAATTAGCCAGACGCAGACCGAACACCGTCATCGACATCTCGCCGGTACGGCCGCGGTCGCAAATCGGAATACCCCAGCGGATCACCCGTTCGGCATCCAGGTGAGCCTCTTCGGAGAACTTCTGCAGATAGGGACGGACCAGATTGATGTCAAATACCTCGTTGCCGGCCGGCACCGGGGTATGGGTGGTGAAGATGTTGGAACGCCATACCAGCTCAAGCGCCACGTTGGGCTCATAGCCGGCGTCGTTGACCAGATGGGCGATGCGCGCCAGAGAGAGGAATCCGGCATGGCCCTCGTTCATGTGGCAGACTTCAGGCTCGCAACCGAGCGCGGTAAGCGCCTTGAATCCGCCGATACCCAGCAGCAGTTCCTGATGCAGGCGCATGGTCTTGTCGCCGCCGTAGAGCCGCCAGGTAACCGAACGCAGATCCTCATCGTTTTCAGGGATTTCGGTATCCAGCAGCACCAGCGGGACATTACCCACCCGCAGCACCCAAACCGCGGCATGGAGCGTACGATCCTTCAGCGGGATGCTGATGACCAGCTCTTTGCCGTCCCTGCCGGCGGCACGGGTCAGCGGCAACTGATTGATTTCGGTAACCGGATAATGTTCGTTCTGCCAGCCGTTGCGGTCGATGACCTGACGGAAATACCCCTGACGGTAGAGCAGACCGACCGCGACCAGCGGCAGTTTCATATCGCTGGCCGCCTTCAGATGGTCGCCGGCCAGCACTCCCAGGCCGCCGGAGAAGATCGGAATACTCTCATGGATGCCGAACTCAAGCGAAAAATAGGCAACATTGCGCTTGGAAAAATCATCGTTTTCGGGAATCTGCCGCTCGAATTCCAGTTCCACTATTTTCAGCTGATGCAGAAAAGCGGTATCGTGCGCCAGTTCCTCCAGACGTTCCTGCGGAACTTTGTCCAAAAACGACTTGGCGACACCGTTCCGGCTCCGCCACAGCACCGGATCGATGCGGGCGAAAATATCCACCGCCGCCGGGTGCCAGCACCACCAGATATTGTTGGCCAGTTTTTCCAAAAACTTGATTTCAGCGGGGAGTTTCGGCCCCACGTTGTAGAGTTGCACATCCATAATGCGCGCGCCTGCTTTCTCTTTCTATGGTTGTATTCCCTGTTAGTCCGCTTTCCGTAATCCGTTAATCCCCGTCCGGACGGGATTACTTGTCTCCGATGGTCAGCACGCTGTTGAGCGAACCCAGATCATTGGTGCGGAAATTCGGATTCTCCTGATCGATGACCCAGTTGCCGTTGATCACGAATTTGTACTCGTACACACCCGGCTCCAGCATAACCATGACGGAGAATTCGCCGTTGCCGCGGTCGGTCATCGGGCGCTGTTCCCAGTTGTTGAAGCTGCCGGCCACAAAAACCTGCGCGCCGGATTCAGCCTTGCAAGTGAAGATCTGGCGGCGTTTCGCGGAGCGGGTGCTGCGGGTGATGGATTTTCTGCTCATGATATTTCCTTTCCTTTGCGCCGCCGGAGCGGCATTTTTCGCGTTGACAATTCAAAACGCTGATTTTCAAAAACTTAATGCTGTTTACAACGGCGGTTTTCCGCCTTATTGCGCCTCAAACGTACAAAATATATCATTTCGTCATCACAAAAGCAAATCTTAACTGAGTTACAACTTTTTTACCCACGCGTGAATAAGCCGGATAAAAAATACTCAAATCATTTATTACAAACATTTTACAATATATATACAAAAAATGCGGTTCCGCACCGCCGATACACCTTAAAACGAATTGAGAAAACTCACCCGCCGGAAATCGCTTTTTCCAAAACACAGGCAACTGCGGGCCGTTTTGTCAACGCCGTTGTCTTCTTTTCCCGCATCACCTTGTAATGTACTCATAGTCTAAATGCGTGTTTCGGGTTACGTCAACCAGATATCCATATTGATTTTTCCGTGACAGGGGATATATTTAGTCATTCGTTAACCAAAAAAAGGAATCATCCTGAAAAACGGTATCAGTTCCGCTATCCATCCTGATTATTGGAGATACCACTAAACATATCTCAATATCCCAGAAAGAACCTCGCGTATGTATCAGGTCGAGTTCGCACCATGCAGCAGTTATCAGGCTTCAGAACTGGATGACGCCGTTGCCCGGCTTCTCGGCAAATATGACTTTGCCGGCAAAAAAGTACTGATCAAACCCAACTGGCTTTCCTATCGCCGTCCGGAAGATCTCTCCAGTGTCCATCCGCAATTGCTGATCGCCGTAACCAAATATATTCACCGGCATCAGGCAAGTCATATCGCCATCCGGGAAACACCGGGAAGTCAGAATATTCACGATTTAGTCCGGCAGATGCGTCTTGAAGAACAGCTGTCCCCTTATCATGCGGAAATTTCCCCCTTTCAACATTTCAACATCGTGCCCGGCACCCCCGAAAGCAAATTCCGGCGGCTGGAACTGGCAGTCGATTATCAGGATTTTGACCTAATGCTCAATCTCGCCAAAGTCAAAACCCATATGATGATGACCACCACTTTGGCGGTAAAAAATCTTTTCGGTCTGGTCAACAGTTCCGAACGGCTTGCCTGGCATCTGAACATCGGCAAAAATTACGATGACTTCGCCGATATGCTGCTGGATATCTATCTGGCGGTGCGGCCCGCCATCAATCTGATC
>JAZRUY010000124.1:0-1621 GCA_045598845.1 Victivallaceae bacterium | reverse complement strand
AACATCACCACCGATACCGGAAGAAGTTCTGACTTCGGCGGCGGCGGCGACCAGTGTCTCCAGCATCCGTATATCCACTGAAAGGCGGGAAGGAATATTTTCGACTGCGGAATATTTCAATTTGAGCTGCACCGCCCCGCGGGAAACCGATGCGGAAACCAGCCGCCGCGATTCCGGTTCGCACATGGACAATTCGGCCGGAGACGAAAAGCGTATCTCCAATTGTTTGCGGTTAACCGAACTTATCTCGGCGGTAATCAGCATACCGCCGAACACGGCGGTACCCTTACCGAAACCAGTCATACTCAGCATATCATTCTCCAGGACTGTTATTGTTTTCAGCGGATGCGGATGCCGGAATCGGAGTCGGAGCGGCAGCCGCACCGTTTTTTTTCCGCTCCAAAAACGGCAGTTCTTCCTCGGCGGTAAGCAGATTCCGGCCGGTATCCTCCTGAACACGGACTATCCGTAAAGTATGCCGCCGCAAATCCTCGGCGGTCACCAAATCGGCATGATTGAGTTTCCAACCTGCAAGCCCGGGGGAAGCGTAACCGGTAAAAACCGCCTGACGGCCGTTATCGAGCGGCCAGACGAGAGAATACTGCAGACTGCCGGCGAAATCCTCCTCTTTTTTCCGGATTTTCTCATCGCTGAGTACTTTTCCGTCAGGAGAATACAGCGGAGCATAAGATGTTTCCAGCAAAGCGGGATAATTGCGGAGAATGGAATTCAGTTCGGACACCGATAATTTATCATGAAAATTAGTGACGGCGAAACTGCGTGACTTTTTGCAGCAACTTTCCAAATCATCACCCAGCCGGCGGAATTTCTTGCGGATAACCCGCTGAGGGCTCCAGCCTTCCAGTTTTCCGTTGTCAGTACCGTAAACCAGATAATCAGTATCGTTATCCGGCATCCGCCACATTACGCACAACTGCCGCCTGCCCAGCGACATACGGTCCGTCTCGCTGGAGGGAAAAACAGGAGCGGCGACGATAACCGGACGGTTGAAACGGATATAATACTCCTGCTCCGGCTCTAAATCCCCGCTTTCCAGCAGATAAGCACGGGCACGCCGGACTATTTTATCATTTTGCTCCTCAAAACCGGCGCATCCGGCAAGAATGAACAACAGAAGAAACCAGCATCCACGCATTCCACGCATACGGCACAACTCCATAACCGAAACAAGATACAGTTACCCGCGGTAAATATTTACAGACTATACCGCTTTTTCGCGGTTTCGTCAAACCGGACGGTTGCCACCCGCGGCGCAAAGCGGTATTTTATTCAAGAATTGTCAGTTACAATCCGCTTGTCCGGAGTAAAAGCATGGTACGCACGGCATTTTTCGGCGGCAGTTTCGACCCGCCTCATACCGGTCATCTGCTGCCGGCGGCGGCGGCGCTTGACTCCGGACGCACGGACGAAGTATTGTTCGCGCCAAGTTATTCGCCGCCGCATAAACAGGATAAGCAAAGAGCGCCGTTTCAGGCGCGAATGGAGATGCTGCGGCTTTTGCTGACCGGCAGACGCGGCTGCCGGGCATGCGGTATCGAGAACGAACTCCGGATAACACCGTCATATACCTACGAAGTGCTGTCGCGCTTGAAAATAAAAC
>JAZRUY010000123.1:0-3177 GCA_045598845.1 Victivallaceae bacterium | reverse complement strand
ATCCGGTAAAACTGAAAAAACTGCGGCTGGACCGCCATGCGGCGGGAGAGGAATTCCCGCTGCTGCGGCTGGCGGACGGCGGCATACTCTGGGCGCCGTTCATCCGGCGCAGCAACCTCTGCCCGGCGGCGGACGGCTCCGAATCAGTGGTGCTGCGCTGCGAAAGACCGCAGGCGTAAACCGGATTTATTCGTTGAACAGATTGCGGCCGGTGAATACCGGATCGCTGGTAAAATTGACACCCAGCCGGCGCAGGCCGGTTTCATCGCCCGGCGTGGGCAGATGGCTGGTGTGCATATCGCACCCGCGCAGCAGCGCCAGTTTCTTCACCGCCAGGGCGGCGGCGGAATTTGCCGGCATGCAGACGCTGAGCGCGATAAGGGTTTCGCTCAAATCCAGACTGACGCCGCTGTAACGGTAAACCTTGTTCTTCAGTTTTCCCACCGCATCGATGACTTCGGGGGAGAGCAGCACCAAATCATCAGGAAGTTTGGCCAGATACTTGACCGCATTCAGAATACAACTGGCGGCGGCATGCATCAGCGGGGAATTCTTGCCGGTGATAACGGTGCCGTCGGGCAATTCCAGCGCCGCCCCGCAGAATACGCCGTCATTACCCTTGTCGGAGGAAGTTCTGGCGGCGGCGGCGGCCTTGCGCGCCGGAGCGACAACCCGGCGGTCCAGTTCGCTGATACCCAGATTGTCCATCATCACCTTGACCCGGTCGGCCGCCGCTTTGTCCCCCGCGCCGACGGCGTAATCGCGCATGCAGCGGTAGTAGCGGCGGATAATCTCCTGCCGGGCGGCCTCGCGGCAGACCTCGTCATCGGTAATCGCGGAGCCGATGCGGTTCACACCCATGTCGGTTGGGGAATTGTACAACTGCTCCGGAGGCATTATCCGCTCGCAGATCCGGCGCACCACGGGAAAAATCTCGATGTCGCGGTTGTAATTCACCGCGTTGACACCGTAGGCTTCGAAATGGAAAGGGTCCATCATGTTGACATCGCCCAGATCGGCAGTGGCGGCTTCGTAGGCGATATTGACCGGGTGGTTCAAAGGAAGATTCCAGACCGGGAAAGTCTCGAATTTGGCATATCCCGCCCGCACGCCGCGGCGGCTGTCGTGATACACCTGCGAGAGACAGGTGGCCATCTTGCCGGAGTTGGCGCCCGGACCGGTTACGACGACAACCGGCTTCTCGGTTTCGATATAATCGTTGGCGCCGTAACCGCGGGGACTCACGATATTGTCGAGGTCGGCGGGATAGCCGTCGATGGGGCGGTGGGTATAAACCCTGATACCGCGCCGGGACAGGCGGTTGATGAATCCGCGCACCGAGGGCTGGCCGGTGTAGCGGGTAACCACCACCGCCCGCACATCCAGACCGCGCGAGCGCAGATCATCGATGGTGCGCATGGTATCCACATCGTATGATATACCGAAATCGGCGCGCATCTTCTTCTGCTCGATGGCGCCGGCGAAAATGCAGATGACAATATCGATTTTATCGCTGAGTTTCTGCAGCAGTTTGATCTTGATATCCGGGTCGAAGCCGGGCAGCACCCGGGCGGCGTGATAATCGCAGATGAGTTTACCGCCGAATTCAAGATACAGTTTGCCGTCGGTGCGCGAGGCGCGCTCGAGGATGGCGGCCGACTGTTCCTCCAGATATCTGACGCTGTCAAAACCGTTTTTCATAACCTGAATGCCTGACGAATAAATGGTTGAAGCACTGTTTATATCCGGAATATGAATATAACTTGCAACCGCCGACGGCGCAAGACCGGCGGAACGCAATGTTCAAGGAAAATAAAAAAGCGGAAAGACCGGGAAGATCTTTCCGTTTTCGGAAACGCGATGCGGCGGTCCCCGCCGCATAAACCAATCTCAGCAGCGGAACACACAGAGAGAAACATTGATTTTACGGATTACGGGACGGACAACCGACCCGCCGGAGAATCCCCGTTTCACATAACCGCAAATGCGCTTTACCGCGCCACCCACCGAAATTACTAAATCGTAAAGCCCTTTGCAGAAACGGTTGAAACGCCAGCGGCAGACGCCGGCGCCGCCGCGGAGCGAACAGAGCCATCCGTGCTCCGTACGCTCCGGCGCGCAGCGGAACACCGCCGTTTCGGAGATATGCCCCGATACGGTGAAAAACCCGCTGCAGTCTGTATGCGACGCCGAATACATGAATCCGCCCTGTTTTTATCCGGAAAAAGTTACTTATTCTCAGCCTTGGCGTCGTTCTTCTTGAGCACACCGGCCTCGACCAGCTTGTCGCAGAGCTGCTGCATCGAGTTGAAGGCGCTCAGAAATCCGTTCGGAGGCATGATGACCCGGATATTGCTCTGCGGAACCGGAGCCTTGCCCTCCTCGCCGGGCTGCAGAGTGGCGAAATCGAATCTGACCATGCCGCCCGCGAAATGAATCTGACCGAGGGCATCCGCGAAAATTTCCTTCTTGACTTCCATGATAACTTACTCCTGTGATTGGTTTATGCGGCGGGTACCGCGTTTATTTGACGGTTACTATAAATCAGCAAACGGCGGCTGTCAAATTTTCGCCGCCGCCCGGTGTTCAGAAACGGAAATCCCGCTGACCGGCGGCGATCTCCTCCAAATGACGCACCGCCGCTTCGCGCACTTTATCGCTTTTGACACGCGCCAGTTCGGCGGCGATGACACTCTCGCCCTTGGCGCGGGTATCGGGGGACGCGTAATCCATAAGATATTCCTTGAGGGTCATCAGCGCGTTGGGCTGGCAGCAGTTGGCGATCTGCCCGGATTTAACCAGACGCATGAAACGGTCGCCGGTGCGCCCTTCGCGATAACAGGCGGTGCAGAAACTCGGAATATAGCCGAGTTCGAGCAGCCAGTTGACCACTTCGTCAAGGCTGCGGGTGTCGCTGACATCGAACTGGGCGGTGTCGTCCTGACGCCCGCAAGTGGTATAGCCTCCCACGCTGGTGCGCGAACCGCCGCTGATCTGGGACACTCCGACCGACAGCACCCGTTCGCGGGCCTTTCTGCTCTCGCGGGTGGAAATGATAATGCCGGTATAGGGAACCGCGATACGCAGCACCGCCACCAGTTTCTCAAAAATATCATCGGAGACAGCGTTGGTGAAAGTGCCGGCCTCGATATCATCGGCGTTGCGGATGCGCGGCAC
>JAZRUY010000122.1:0-7145 GCA_045598845.1 Victivallaceae bacterium | reverse complement strand
TGCTCTGCTCTGCTCTGCTCTGCTCTGCTCTGCTCTGCTCTGCTCAAAACAAAAAAGCACAGCGGCGCACTCGCCTTAAAACAATCGCAAAAGAATGTAAAACACTGTGCCAGCATAGACAAAAATCCTTATGCCACTTATACTACAATTTAAGGTAAAATACCACCGCCGCCGCGACAATACAAGGCACAGGAATAAAAAATATTATAGAATTATGCCGACAGTTTTCCCACGCACAAGGAAGACACAACTGTGCGGACCGATTCAAATCCGCCTCCGGCATAATACCGGAGTCAACGTTTGAATGTCATTTCATAGTAACCGCGACATCAAGCTGCGGGAACGGAATGTGAACACCGCGGCTTTCCAGCACCGGTTTTAACTGACGGCGGATATCCCACTGCACATTCCAGAAATCGGCGTTGGATGTCCAAAGACGCAACTGCAAAACGACTGAACTTTCGGCCAAATTCGCAACCAGCACCTGGGGCGCCGGCTCGCGCAGCACCCGGGCATCGGCGCAGAGCATTTCCTGCAAAGCGGCGACGGCGGCATCCACGGAATCGGAATAGGAAATACCGACCTGAATATCCATGCGCCGGGTACGGCAGAAAGAATAATTTTTTATCGGAGCGGCGAGGATGGCGCTGTTCGGAACGGAAATGGAGACACCGTCGGGAGTTTCCAGCCGGGTGCAGAACAGCCCGATTTCGCAGATGGTGCCGCCGACCGAACCGCATTCCACATAGTCACCGCCGCGGTAGGGACGGTTGAAAATCAGCACGATCCCGGCGGCGATATTGCCGAGAGTGTCTTTGAGCGACAGACCGACAGCCAGACCGGCGGCGCCCAGCACCGTAACCAGACCGGCGGTATTGATGCCGAACAGGTCCAATATGATGAGAACGGCGATGAAACTGATAATGTAATTGCTGACCCGGATCAGCAGACGGCCGAGAGAATCATCCACGGCATCGATTTTACGGACAGCGCGCCCGATGATTCCGCGCATAATCCGGCAGACGCAGAACGCCAGAACAAACACAATCAGCGCCAGCACCGCGGCCTTGCCGAAATTCAGCAGTTGTGCCTGATGCGAAGTCCACAGATTATGCCAGTAGCCGGGATCTCCGGCGGAACCGGCCAAGTTACGGACGGCTGATTCCACCGGAACGACACGGGGAGTACATTCCATAAGATTATTTCCTCCGTTTATTCAAAAATTACACATTGAAATTGAAAGCGGGAAACCGCGGTTTCCATGGTCAAACCGATTTTCCGGTTTCATCCGCCGGACGGCGCGAACGTTCAAATAACCCGGTTACGGCATCATCCGGTCTGCGGCAGCACAACGACACCGCCACCGCGGCAATCAAACCGCAGATGAAGCCGGGAACGATCTCGTAAAGACCGGTATGGGACATCCAGAGATACCAGGCGGCATCCGTCAGGAATCCGACCGCCACACCGGCCACCGCGCCGGAATAAGTCAGACGCCGCCAATAAAGAGCGAGCAGAATCACCGGACCGAACGCGGAGCCGAAAGCACCCCAGGCGCACTCGACCAGAGCCATGATGCCTCCGCACTTGGGACTGGAGGCGATCAGGTAGGCCACCGCGCAGATGAGCGCCACCACCGCGCGCCCGATCCAGAGCATCTCTTTATCGGAAGCTCCGCGCCGCAGCAAAGGCTTATACATATCCGACGCAAAAGCGGAAGCGGAAGCCAGCAACTGGGAATCGGCGGTACTCATGGCGGCGGCCAGAACGGCGGAGAGCAGAATACCGCCCAGAAACAGCGGGAAAACGCTGCGCACGATGCTGACGAACACCAGTTCGGAAGATGTATTGATGGATTCTCCGAGATAGTAGCGGCCGATGATGCCGACGAAAGAAGCCATAATCAGGATAACCAAAGTCCAGACGCTGCCGATGACGCGGGATTTATTCATCTCGCGTTCCGAACGGATTGATAGATAACGAACCAGAATGTGCGGCATACCGAAATAACCGAGCCCCCAGCCGAGACCGGAGAGAATAACGGCGATACCGCTCCAGGTGAAACCGCCGCCGGAAAGCGGATTGAAGAAATCCGCAGAAGGAACGGCGCCGACCGGATGTATGAAATCCGGAGAGATCATCAGCAGCACCGCGACAACCGGAGCGAGCATCAGAGCACCGAGCATCAGTAGGCCCTGAAAGAAATCCGTCCAGCAGACGGCATTGAAACCGCCGAGAAAAGTATAGCAGACGATCACGAGGGCGGAAACAATCATCGCCTGAGACGGGTCCACACCAAGCACAGTGTGGAAAAGCTTGCCGCAGGCTACCAGACTGGAAGCGGAATAGATGCAGTAGGCCACCATGAAGACAACGGCTGAAACCACCTGCAGTTCCTTGCGGCCGGTACGGAAACGGTTGGTGAGGAACTGCGGGACAGTTATGGAATCATCGGCCAGAATAGAATAGCGGCGCAGCCGGGGAGCAACGAACAGCCAGGAACAGACGGTGCCGATAAGCAAACCGACGGAAATCCAGATTTTGCCGATGCCGTAGAGATAGATGGAGCCCGGAAGCCCCATAAGCACCCATGCGCTCATATCGGAAGCGCCGGCGGAAAAAGCCGCCACCCAGCCGTTCATCTGCCGGCCGCCCAGAAAATACCCCTTTTCACCGCAGGAATCCGTTTTTTTGTCCCGGACGAAAAAATAAATTCCCACCCCCAGAACCACCGCGAAATAAATAATCATCGCGGAAAGTTCCTGAATATTCCAGCTGACGTTCATAGACTACCTCTTTCCCAAATTTCTAACAGTTAAACATAAAAACAATTCAGCAATCCGCTTTTTCCGCTCTCCGGAATACGGTAAGCGCGGTTAAAATCACTTGCCTTAAAATACACCCTTTTAATCTATCACGATTAACGGATTTTGCAAAACCGGATTTTCAGCGTTTTTTGCGGTCGAAGAGAAATCCTGTTATATTCTACGCGGTGTCCATATTATAATCGTCAATCAGGAAAAACGCGACATATTTCTATGAAAAAAACACTGGTCATACTCGCCGCCGTTTCAGCGGCGCTCACTGCGGGAATAATTCTGACCGATGAATCTCTGCCCCGGCGCGGATACCATGTTTTCGACCGGGAAATATTCCCGGCGACACTGAAAGAGAACGACTGGCCGGACGGATGGGAAACGGCGGACGGCGCGGAGGGACAGGTAAAAACGATGTACTTCAACAACGGGTTGCGGATTCAAAGCGCAGTCCCGGTGAAAATATACGGGAGGGAATTTATACCGCCGAGCCAGAAGTATTATCTGGAATTCACGGCGAGTTCCCCCGAAGACGCCGAAACTCCGGAATCAGCGGCGGAAACAGGATTCCTCAATAAAAACTTAAATGAAACAGATACGGAAAAAACAGTAAAAAGCATAAAATTAAAACGGGGCGAAAAACGCAGATTGCGAATAGACGGAGGAGATCCGGACAGGTACGGGGCTTTCCGCCCGCGGCTGACCGTATGCGGCGATATTGTGATAAGCGGAGTATGCGCCGCGGCGGATTTGACGCAGCCGGAGAAATATGGAATAACAATAGCGGAAGGGACAATAACCGCGGCTCCGCTTTTTTACAGCGCAGTACTGAAAAAACTCAATGCCGGGGAACCGGTAACTTTGACCGCAAAGCTGAATGCGAAAAACATAATAGCGGGCTTACCCTGCCCTAAAAACGTCAATTTGCTGATACGGTGCGGGAAATTCTCCAATCCGCTTGAACGGCTGCAACTGCAAAGAGGGCAGAAAGTACGCTGTCTGATCAAACCGGCGGAAAAAACATCAGAAAAAACCGGAGTCCCGGCCGACGGAAACAACCTTTTTCCCAGTCAGAATTACGACTGTGTCGGAATAGTTGAAACAGATGAAACAGATGATTAAGTAAAATACGGCGTTCCGCAATCCGACCCCGGGCAACATACCGGCGACAAAACGTTAATCAATCCGCTCGGGAATACAGAATAACCATTTCCCGGCATCGGCGGTCAACATACGATTCAAAACATTTGCGGTAACAGCCGCCGTAAGGCAAGCGCGCCAAACGTTCCGGCATACCGTTGGAAACGCGGTAGTAGAATATGATGTCGTTACCGGAAGATAACGCGCGGGACAATTCACGCGGATTATAGGGATCGTACCTGACCACCGGCCGGTTCAGCAAATAGGAAAAACGCTCGTATTCCTTGTTGGTTAAAACGGCTTTGCCGTCCGGGTTACGGGATAAAAGCGCGCATATTCTCAATACATTACCGGCATACGGATTGTAATGCAGGTTTTTGGCCGCTCCGGCGGCGATCAGGGCAACCGCCATACCGGCTGAAACAATCCGGGCGGCGGTATTTTTACCGCGGACGCGCAACCGGGAACCGGCATAATCAACCGCATACACCGCAAGCATGATGAACGGCACAATGAGATTACCGGCATAACGGCTGCTGTTGATGCGGTACAAAAAACGCCACACTATCATAAACAACAGCGCCAGCGCCAGATAACGCACCGGACGTTTTTTCCATTCCGAAATCATCAGGACAACCAGTCCGGCAAGCCCGAAGAAGAACAACGGGCTGAAAATTCCGGCGGCGATTTTATAAAACAGGATATCGCTCCAATCCCCGCCCTCCTGACAATCACGGAAATACATCAGCAACCGGGGCAACTGCTGTCCGAAAACGCACTCCCGCACCGACGGAAGCAGCATCGCCGCGCCGGCCGCAACCGACATCGCCGCGGCGACGGCAACAATAAGCGCGATGCCCCCGCCGCGGCGGAGAAAGAGCCAGTCGTAAAAAAACCACACCGCGGTCAGAAAAAGTATTTCATAACCCTCAAAACGAATCATGACCGCGGATAACAACAGCAAAGCGGCCGCCGCCATTGACACGACGGCGCGTTTACCGGAATAAAAGCGCAGCAAAAAATACAGCGTCCAGGCCACCGCTGCCGAATAGACACCGTCGCGCAAAGTACAGCAGGACATTTTGACCAATGCCGGATGGACAACCACCAGCGAGGCGGCGAAGACGGCATACGCGCGGCGGCGGAATAATTCCAGCGCGATGAAATATACCGCGGCGACTACCGAAAGTCCGGCGAGCATATTCATTATGATGCCGGAAACATTGGCGGTAAATCCGAAAAACATCGGCAAACTCAGCAGATACAGTGGGAGAGGAGGTATCCAGAACGGTTCATTGTAATCCAGCCCGTCCCAAAAACCAGGAAGCGAATTCCAGCCGCCGGAATGAAGCTGCTCCATCAACCGGCAATACAAAACCGCATCGCGGTGCAGCACCGGATTATAATGCAGCCATACCAGCCTTAACACCAGCGCGGCGAACAGCAGCGCCGCAACGGTAAACCGGTTATTCCGGCGAAGTCCGGCAACCAGAGCTGATATACCGCCGGTCATTTACCGCCGCGCTCCGGAACGATGACAGAATACAAACCGGCGCAATCCCTGCTTCGCCCAAAGCGCGGTATAAAAGGCGCTGCGCATAAACCCGAGACCGCAGTAGCGGCGGTGAAACATGAAATGCGGAACAAGCAGGCGGAATTTATTGCCGGTGATACTCCGGGAATTCGAGCAGCGGTAGGAGGCAAGCACCGCCGGATTGCCGCGCCCCGGCCCGGTCTTTTTCAATATTTCCAGCCAGAACGCGTAATCATCGCAGTACCCATGCAGTTTTTCATCAAGAAAAATCCTGCCGGCGGCAGCGCTGTCGTACACTCCGGTAAGGCAGCCGATGTGGCAGCAGCGCAATTCCCCGGAATAAGTGAGCACCGGAGGAGGAACCGCAGGAGACTTGATTTCCCGCGACCGCTGATCCACATAGCGGTAACCGGAACAGACCAGCGACACTTTTTCGCGCTTAAGGTAAGCGATCTGACTCTCAAGAAACACCGGATCCCACATATCATCGGAATCCAGAAGACAGAAATAACGGCCGGAAGCCTCGCGGATACCGTGATTGCGGGCGGCGGTACACCCCTGATTAGTCTGATGCAGAACCCGGATACGGGGATCCGCCGCCGCGAAAGCGCCGGCTACCGCGGCGGTATCATCGGAAGAACCGTCATCGACTATCAGCAATTCCCAGTCAGGATAGGTTTGAGCCAAAACCGACCGCACCGTTTCCGGAAGAGTGCCGGAGCCGTTATATACCGGAGTTATGATAGAAACCAGATTATCACGCATTTTTTCCTGACCTTGAACATTTTGAACCGTAACGCTTAATCCGGAGCACCAAACCTTCGGAACGGAGCGGAAACAGACATACACACAGCACTGTCAATATAACCTGCGGAGCAACACTCCACAACCGCAAAGCGCAAACTCCAGTGAAATTCAATATCCCGCCACCGCCGATGCAGCGGCTCAACCGGGACGCCCGGCGGAACAGCGCGCGGCAACGGCGGATAAAACCGCCGCGCCCGGCAGGGGCGGCCGAAGCGGCGTCCTTGAACGCCCGCAATGCGAAACGGGGGCCGAAAGCATCGATAATATCCTGACGATGCAGAAATTCCGCGGTACGCAGCGTAGTGTAAAAACTTCCGGCCAGACCGCGCACCGTATGTGAAGCGGTTACCGCCCCCGGACGGGAGCGGCGGTAGCCGTACAACTGTTCCGGAATATAATAAAACGACGGACGGCATCTGACGGCGGAACACCAGAAAAAGATATCCTCGTATTTCAATCCGGACGGGAAACAGAGCGAATTCTTTTCCAGAAAGTCCCGGGTAAACAATTTAGTGCAAGGCGAAGCATCGCAAAAAAACAGCAGGGAAATGTCAGAAACCCCGAACAACCGGCGTACTGGAGCGGCGGCATGAAAATCGGGATAAAACAGCGGCCGATTGTCATCAGTGAAAGCATAGAGAGCGCAAATCACTATATCGGCTCCGGATTTATTCCGCGCTTCCGCAAGACGGAGAAACATATCGGGATGCAGCAGGTCATCGCTGTCGGCAAACCCGATCAGACCGCCGCGTGCAACCGCAAGACCGCGGTTGCGCGCCGGCCCTGCCCCGCGATGACCGGGGGGAACACAGATGAAACGCGGAGCTCTGTCCGCATAAGGACGGCAA
>JAZRUY010000121.1:0-53172 GCA_045598845.1 Victivallaceae bacterium | reverse complement strand
CTTTACCGGCATACCGATCCCGTATACGGCGATTCTTCCGCATTTTTTGATGTTTTCAGTCCGCAGCATTTCACTTTTTACTGCGGCAAAAGTAACGGTAAGATCAGCACGGATACCGGTATCATGTCCTAATCCGGATGGTATATCCGCTGAAATCACGGGCATTTTTCCGTTATTTACCCGTCGAATAAGTTCGGCGGTGACGCCGCGCGGTTCGCCGTCGGCCCCGGTGCCGAGCAGCCCGTCAATCACAATATGCGGTTGCGGTAATGCGGAAAAGTTGTCCGCCGAAAAATGCGGTTGCGGAAAATCATCCGGCAATGACTCCCATATTTTCCCAGCTTCACCGCGCGGGATGCCGTTGCTCATGAATACTTGCAGACCGAATCCGCGGCGGCGCAGCAGCCTCGCCGCTTCCAAAGCGTCTCCGCCGTTGCCGCCGTTGCCGCAAAGTACGATGAAATAACGGATTTTCAGGGATTCCGCCAGTTTTACGCACTCCGTGTACAGCGCGTATCCGGCATTGCGCATCAGTTCCAGCCTGGTGACGCCGCAGGCGGCCGCCAGTCCGTCCATGCGGCGCACTTCGGCGGACGGGAATGCGTATTCCTGAATCATTCGGTATTGTTTCCCGCTGAGTATTCCTTAAGTTTGCGGTACAGTGTCCGCCGTGACATTCCCAGTTTTTCCGCCGCCCTGGTTTTGTTTCCGCCGCATTCATCCAAAGCCATCCGTATGAGCATTTTTTCATTCTGTTCCACGTTCAGCCGCTGTTTTGCCGCATTGATTCCCGCCGCATTGCTTTCCGGTTCGAAATAGCGGCGTATCTGAACCGGCAGATCGGTATATTGCAGTTCCTGTCCGCGCGACAGTATCACCATGTACTCAACGGCATTCCGCAATTCGCGTATATTACCGGGCCAAGGGTAATCAATCAGCGCGCTGAGAGCATTCTGAGCGATGCCGGTAGTCGGTTTGAGATTTTCCCGGGCGAATTCCGCCGCGAACATGGCGACCAGCCGCGGAATTTCTCCGCGTCTTTCCCGCAACGGCGGTAAAGTCAGTTCAATTATACTCAACCGGTAATACAAATCCTCGCGGAAATTTCCGTCGCGCACCATTTTCAGCAGATTGCGGTTGGTCGCCGCAACTATTCTCACATCCACGGATATATCCGTATTTCCTCCGACCCTTTGAAAAGTCCTGGTTTCCAGTACCCGCAACAGTGCGATTTGGGTGGCGGCATCGATTTCCCCTATTTCATCGAGAAAAATCGTGCCTCCGTCCGCCGCTTCAAACTTTCCCGCCTTGGTGGCGGCCGCTCCGGTGAAAGCGCCTTTTTCATAACCGAACAATTCGCTGCTCAGCAAACTGGCGCTCAAAGCGGCGCAATGCACTGCCACGAACGGACCTTTTCTGCCGCTTCCCGCATGAAGCAGATTGGCTATTATTTCTTTTCCCGTCCCGCTTTCTCCGGTCAGCAGTACGGTGGCGCGGGTAGCGGATACAGTTTTGACTTTTTCCAGCAGTTCCCGCATAGGATTGGCGGTATCCCCTGCATCCGGAAAAACAATATGATTTCTTAAATTCACCGGATGGGGCTGCCGGAACGGTACCGGAGGCATGTATTGCACCGCCGCCATTTGGTTGACGGTTTTTTCCTCCGCCGACTTTTTCAGCAGCACTTCATCCACGGCGGATGCCAGATTGGATAACCGTACCGGTTTTTCCAGAAAGTCCGCCGCACCGCGTTTCATCGCCGTTACCGCGTCCCTGATTCCGGCTCCGTCGGCCAGAATAATACAGACCGGAGCCGTTTTCCCCAGATTGCGGATGCGTTCCGGCAAATCCGCTCCGCCGGTTCGCCAGTCCGCGATTACCGCGTCAATACCGTTATCAGGCCGATGCAGAATTTCCATTGCGGCCGCGGCATCGGGGGCGGTATCCGCGGACAATCCCCGCCGGCGCAGATATTCGGCCGTCCTTTTTCCGTTTTCGGTATCGCTGTCGATTATCAGTATATTCGCTTTAATGCCGCTTGTGTTCATGCAATACGTCCTCGTCCAGGCGGTTATTTCAATTCCGTTCCCGTATCGGAGTCCACTATTTTGAAATCTTCATAGTGCATAGCCGGATCGGCGCGGAAACTGAGAGTGTTGCGGTATTTCTCTTCAATATCGTCCAATAGCCGCGCGTCTTCGTTGCGCAGTCTCGCCAGCACGTCGGGATGCATTATCACCCGTACCGGCACGCCGCGGTAACGCCGTTCCCTTAAAACCGCATTGAGCCTCCGCTGAATTTCAACGCTCATCGTCATTGCGGATTTGACCCGTCCGGAGCCGTCGCAGTACGGGCATGGAGAAAAGGATTGATCGAGCAGGCTTTCATGTTCACGCTGTCTGGTCATTTCCATCAATCCCAGCCGCGACAGAGGCAGTACCTTGGTTTTCGCGCGGTCGTCCTTTACCAGTTTCTTCATGGTGCGGAAAACTTCATCCCGGTCTTTGGCGCTGCGCATATCTATGAAATCGAGCACTACTAATCCGCCGATATCCCGCAACCGCAACTGGCGCGCGATTTCCTCAGCCGCCTCCAGATTAGTCTTCAGTATAAAATCCGGTTGTTCCGCACTTTTTCTGCCGTGGCCGGAATTGACATCTATGGCTATCAGCGCTTCGGTTTCATCGATGCATATCCAGCCGCCTCCCGGCAGCCGTACTTCGCGGCGGTACACATCGCGAAGCTGATCATTGATACGGTAGTGTTCAAAAACCGGAACAGCATCCTTGTACCAGCTTACTTTGGCCGCCATTTTCCGGCCTCCGATCCGGCGCAGGGTGCCGGAAATTTTCATCCATGCCTCGTGATCATCCACAACAATGCCGCCGATGTCATCGGTTATAAAATCACGTATGGTGCGTTCTATCAGACCGGGTTCGGCATAAGCCAGACACGGAGCGCGCTGTTTTTCCAGCACTTCGGTAATATTTTGCCAGTAGTCGAGCAAAAGTTCCAAATCATGTTTGAAAAATGCCGCTTTGCGCCCCTCTCCTATGGTGCGGCATATTAAACCCATTCCGTCCGGCACTTCCAGTCCGGCCAGAATTTTTCTCAGCCGCTCGCGTTCCTGCGCGCTTTCGATGCGGGTGGACAATCCGATATGATCCGCAAACGGCATCAGTACCAGATAACGTCCGGCTATTGAAATATCCGTGGTCACTCTGGCGCCTTTGGTGCCGATCGGGCTCTTCACCACCTGCACCAGCAGCTCCATGCCGGGGCGAAAGACTTCCGGAATATCCGCCACGGTGAGTTTACGCCTGCGCAGGGTGGCTTCCGCTTCCGTCCGGCTGCTTCCCGGCATGCCGCGTCGGCCTGATTTCCCCTTTTCCCGCTTGATTGATTCGGATTCTTCCCTGCGTTCCAGCAGATCATCGCCTCCTGGCAGCATTTCCCGGTAATGGAGAAAAGCGTTTTTTCCGCATCCGATATCCACAAAAGCCGCTTGCAGCGCCGGTTCCAGATTCACGATTTTACCGAGATATATGTTTCCGGGCTTGGGATCGTTATTTTCCCGTTCCACCTCATACAATTCCAGCTTCCCTGAATTCAGTTCCGCCATCCGCCGTTCCAGCTTCTCGCAGTTGAGCACTATCTGCTTATTCAATGTAGCCATACCGCAAATCCTTTCCGCATGCATTTTCCCGCGGATAAAATCATAAACAAATTTCTTTAATTCCCGTTGTTTCCGGCAACTGCCTGCAGCGAACCGTCTCCCGTTTTACTTTACGGTACATCCGATAATATAGACACGTTTGTACCGAAAGTACACGGGTACCGAAAAAGTTTCCGTTCACGCTTCCGCGGTAAAATCGATGCCCGCTCCGCGCAGCCCGTTCAGAAAAGCGGCGGCGGTTACCGGTTTTTTGCCGGGGGCGGCGATTCCGGTAATTTCCAGCGCGCCTTCTCCGCATGCCACTATCAGACCTTTTTTTCCGCACTCAAGTACGGTTCCGGGTATCCCGCGCATTTCCGGATGCGCGGAAGCCTCTGTTATCGAAAGCATTACCGGTCCGGCCGGGCCGAATGCCTGCGCTCTGCATCCCGGCCACGGACGGTAGGCCCGGATGCGCGCCGCGATTTTTTCCGCCGCCTCGTTCCAGTCAATGATGCCGTCAGTTTTCTTTATTTTCGAACATACAGTGGCTTCGGCATGGTTTTGCGGCGTCTGCCGTAATTCTCCGTTTAAAATCTTGCTGATGATTTCCGGCGCGGCGGCCGCCGCCAGTTCTCCCAATTTCTGTTCCAGTGTATCGGCGAATTCATCCTTTCGCAACGGCAGTTTCAGAGCGCAGTATACTCCTCCCGTATCCAGTCCTTTTTCCATAGCCATGAAACATACTCCGGTTTCCGTATCCCCGTTCAGTATGCACTGGGCTACAGGTGAAGCGCCGCGGTAACGGGGCAGCAGCGACGCATGCACATTTATGCAGCCGTGCCGCGGTAATTCCAGAATATCGGATTTCAGTAATTGCCCGTATGATATCACGATTATCAAATCCGGCCGCAGTTCCCGCATCCTGAGCAGGAATTCCGGATCGTTTACCGAAACCGGCCGGTCCGGTGTAAATCCAAGTCCGATAGCGCAGGCGGCCAACGGAGTAGGCGTCATTATTCTTTTCCGTCCCGCCGGCCGGTCCGGCTGGGATCCTACTCCGACCAGAGTGAATTCCGGCGCGGCGGCCAATGCTTTCAATACCGGTACCGCAATGTTTCCGGAGCCGAGAAAATATATTTTGGGCAAAACATTCATTGATGAGAGGGAAAATGAAAATTATATTTGTTTAATGCCGGTGCGCCGGGTATCTTTGAAACCACTGCATACGGATGTCGTTTGGAAAATATAAATGTTGTTCACATAAAAGGCGAATGAAAAAATGGGAAAAGCGGTGAAAATAGTCCTGGCGTTCGGCGGCAATATCGGGGATACCGCCGCCGTTTTCCGGTCCGCCGCCGCCGCTTTGACGGCCGGAGGGGTGAAAGATCTCAGGATGAGCAGTTTATTCCGCACTTCTCCCGAAAAATGTGTTCCCGGCACCCCGGATTTTATCAATGCCGCCGCGATCGGATTCTGGTCCGGCACTCCGCGGGATTTGCTGAGTCTTACCGCCGGGATAGAAATTGCTTCCGGCAGACCGTCCGCGCACAGAAGCGATGAGGCGCGGGTGCTCGACATAGATATCATTCTGTTCGGGGACGCGGAGGTGCATCTTGTTGAACCGGAACTCGATATTCCGCATCCCCGCGCCCGGCTCCGGCGTTTTGTCCTCGAACCGTTGGCGGAACTTGACGCAGGTTTGCGTTTCCCTGATTCCGGCCGCACCGTAGGGGAATGTTTGCATTTTTTGCCCCGTTGAATTTGAATGTTGTACCAAAAGCAATATATTACGGGTGTAAGGGTTCTGTTCCGCGCTGTCGTTACGGATGAGTTTAGGCGAAACAATGAAAAACGGTGATGTTCATGGATAATGATACTCTGATGTTATTCGGTGTCGGCATCGGCGCCACCTTGGCGGCGGTAATGCTTATAGCGGTTCAGTTGTCGCGTTTTGTCTGTAAATTTCAGGCCGGACGGCGGGATTTGGATGCGAGTATTGTCGGTCTGGTAAGTCAATTGAAATCTATGCAGAGCGAGATCGGGGAAATGCTGGATGAAATCCGCCGCAGTAATCAACTGTCCAGCGAGGAACTGGAACTTAAAAAGGCGGAAATGTCCGGAGATTTCGCTATTGTCGAGGAGGAGCTTCCTCCGCCCGGCATTGAAATTCCCCGGGGGGCCAAACCGAATTTTCCGGAATTGCGCTGACTGCGGTTGTTCTGACTCTTTAAAAATATACGGCATCTTGATTTTTTCACAGTTAGGGTAAACCTGGTGGATTTTTGAAATATTTTACGGAGGAGTGGAAAATGAAAAAACTTTTCATCAGTTTGTCTGTTGTTGCAGTCGCGCTGTCTTGTTTTACCGCTAAAGCCGAAAATCCGGTTTTGGAAAAAATTGCGCTTTATCCGGCCAATCTGGTGCTGGATGCGCTGGATGTCTTTACTGTCAATGTCGGCGCCGGTCCCGTGGCGGATATCAGTTTACAGGCGACAGCGGCGTTTTGGGGAGGCGGAAATGTAGGTATGAGCGGCAAATTGTACAAGGCGTACAACCGCCAGTACGGTGCCGGTATCGAGCAGGGCTGGTATTGGGAACTTGTCGCGGTCGGTCAGGAAGACCGTTCGGTTATCGACGGTACCGCGCTGGTTAATAAGTACACGGAAAACCGCGACGGAGTGCCGGATTTCCGGAGCCGGGTTTATGATTTGGAAACCGGTGCCCGCGACTACTGGGCCTGCGGCGGCTCTTTGGGATTATTGGTTATTGCGGATCTGTATCTGCATCCGGTCGAGATCGCTGATTTCATTACCGGAATTTTTCTGTACGATTTGAAGGGTGATGACATTTGTTTTGATGATTTCCGCTAAGTTCCGGCGGATATATGCATTGCGGCATCGGCGCGTTCCGGTGTTTCGGATATTCCGGTCACGGAAAAAATGATATAAATCCGTTTTCAGTTTCTTTGGATTTTTATGAAAAAATACGGTTCATTGATTGTTGTTTCCGGGCCTTCCGGAGTCGGCAAGTCCACTTTAGTCGGAAAAGTGCGCGCCGGATTTGAAAATTTGGATTTTTCCGTGTCATGCACAACGCGCAAGCCGCGCCCCGGTGAAATCGACGGGCAGGCGTATCATTTTCTTTCACATGATGATTTTGCCCGCATGGCGGCGGCCGGCGAGTTTTTGGAATATGCCACTGTATTCTCCGAGTCCTACGGCACCTTGAAAAGCGAGGTGGCTGATAAAATCCGCCGCGGCCGTAATGTTCTGCTCGATATTGACATTCAGGGCGCGATGAATATCCGCGATGCCGCCGCGTATGACGAAGAACTCCGTTCGGTCCTGGCATCGGTGATGATACTGCCTCCGTCTTTCGAAACGCTGGAGCGCAGATTGCGTTCCCGCGCGACTGAAAGCGAAGAGCAGTTGCGGTTACGGATTGAAGGCGCGCGCCATGAGCTGTCATGCTGGCGCGAATATGATTATGTGATCATCAATGATGATTTGGAAACTGCCGCCGCCGAATTGAAGCAGTTGCTGACGGCGCTCGGCATGCGTACTTCCGTGATTGATGATGATATTTACTCTTTCCGGGAGATGCGGGGCGAATAACAATGAACGGAGCGATGATCGCTTTGGGAATTACAGGCGGAATTGCCGCTTATAAAAGCGCCGAGCTTTGCAGCCGTCTGGTGGGGCGCGGTTTTGAAGTCCAGCCGGTTATGACCGCTTCCGCCTGCCGGTTCATCGCTCCGCTGACCTTCCAGACGCTTGCCCGGCGCCGGGTGATTACGGATTTATGGAGTACCGGCGACTGGAAGCCGGCGCATATTGCTCTCGCTGAAGAGGCGTCGCTTTTTATCGTTGCCCCGGCGACGGCGGATTTTCTTGCCAAATTTGCCGGCGGCATAGCCGATGATGCGCTTACTACATTCGCAGTGTCTTTTGCCGGTCCGGTATTGCTGGCTCCCGCCATGAATCCTAAAATGTGGCGGCATCCCGCCTGCGTTGACAATGTCCTCCGGTTGCGTTCCCGCGGTGTCCGTTTCTGCGGGCCGGCGACCGGCAACGTGGCCTGCGGCGATTCCGGAGAGGGACGTATGTCTGAACCGGATGAGATTTTAACCGCCGCACTGGATCTGCTTTGATTTTTCCAAGTGCTTTTTTGTTTGTTTTTAACTGCGGATTTACTTGCCGCCGTAACTTGCGCAAGTCCGGAGCAAGCCCTATATTATATTATTACACACAGTTGTTAGGTATTATAACAACGGCTGTTGAGTACTGCGGGCACATTTGCGCCCGTGGCGGAATGACGGTCTGCGGCCGGAACGGCGGCCGGTCGGAAAATGTTTTTGACTTAATTCAATATTGTTTCGGGGGAAAGCAGAGGCTGTTATGGACGAATCAGAGCGCCATGATTATTTGGTGAATATCGAAGATATTATGCATACTGCGTATTTGCAGTATTCGCTGAGCGTCAATGTCGGACGGGCGATTCCGGATGTGCGCGACGGGCTGAAACCGGTTACCCGGCGCATACTGTACGGCATGAAAGCGATGGGATTAGGCACTTCGCACACTATGAAATGCGCCCGTGTGGTCGGCGAAGTCATGGGTAAATACCATCCGCACGGCGATTCGTCTATCTACGAAGCGCTGGTCCGGCTGGCGCAGGATTTTTCAATGCGTTCGATTTTGGTCAAGGGCCAGGGAAACTTCGGTACTATCGACGGTGATCCTCCGGCCGCTTACCGTTATACCGAGTGCTGCATGGCGCAGCTCGGCATGGAAATGCTCGTGGATATCGACAAAGACACTGTGGATATGGTGCCGAATTTCGATGCCAGTTTGCAGGAGCCGTCGGTGCTTCCCGCGGCATTCCCCCAGTTGCTGGTTAACGGCAGTGTCGGTATCGGGGTCGGCATGGCTACCAATATCCCCACCCACAATCTGGGCGAAGTGATAGATGCCACGGTCAAACTGCTGGATAATCCGGCGGCTTCGGTGGATGATCTGATGGAATGTCTTCCCGCTCCGGATTTCCCCACCCGCGGGATTATATGCGGCTGCGGCAGTATCCGCGAATTCTACCGCACCGGCCGCGGAAGCGTGAAGTTGCGCGCCAGGGCGGAGATTATCGAAAAGGACAATCACGAGCAGATCATTGTTACTGAAATTCCTTATTCTGTCAGCAAAGAGGGGCTGGTCGGCAGTATTGAGCAGTTGCGCAAGGATAAGAAGCTGGAAATATCCGAAATCCACGATTATTCCAATGCGCGCAACGGCATAAGGATTGTTATTGATGTCAAGCAGAACGCCATGGGCAGCGTAGTGCTGAATCAGCTTTACAAGCATACCCAGATGGAGATATCAATCGGCTGCACGATGCTGGTTGTGGATCACAACCGTCCGCAGGTTATGAATCTGGTGCAGGTTCTCAGCGCTTATATAGAACACCGGATGGAAGTAGTGCTTCGGCGTTCGGTTTTCGATCTTAACAAGGCTGAATCCCGCAAGCACATAGTGGACGGACTGTTGAAAGCTCTTGCCGATATCGACAAAGTAATCAGCATTATCCGCAGTTCCGAAGACCGCGCTGATGCCGCCGCGCGGCTGATAGAGGCTTTCGGTTTTACCGACATTCAGGCCAATGCCATTCTCGATATGCGTCTGCATCAGTTGAATCATCTTTCCGGTTTTGAATTGAATTCCGAGCAGGCTGAATTGCAGAAAAGCATAGATTATTTGAAATCACTGATAGAACGCCGGGATTTGCGTGTCGGCGTGGTGAAAAACGAATTACTGGATATAAAGTCCAGATACAATGATCCTCGCTGCAGCGAAATTATTACCGGAAACACCGATTTGGATGCCGCCGACCTTATCCCGCGGCACAGTTGTGTTATCACGGTATCCAATACCGGATATATCAAACGGGTTCCGGCCGCCACCTACCGCACGCAGCACCGCGGCGGGAAAGGCGTCATCGGGATGGAAACCAGAGAAACGGATCATGTCGAGCATCTGTTCAACGCCGACAGCCACGATATCATCTTCTTCTTCACCAACCGCGGTTTCATGTACTGGCTCAACGTATATGAAATACCTGAAGGGTCGCGTATCAGCAAGGGCCGGGCGATTGTGAATATGGTGAAGATGGATCCGTCCGAGCGCATTTGCGCTATGCTGACGGTGTCCCGCGATGATTTCAAGGATTCCGGAAACTACATCATCACCGCTTCGCGCAAAGGATATATCAAAAAGAGTGAATTAGCGTTGTACAGCAATTTGCGGCGCACCGGTCTGCGCGCTTTGATTATCGATGATGATGACGATTTGGTCAGCGCGGCGGTGTGCTCCAACGGTGATGAAGTGCTGCTTTCAACCAAGCTCGGACAGGCCTGCCTGTTTGATCAGAGCGATGATGAAATCCGGCCCATGGGCCGTTCCGCCCGCGGGGTGCGCGGTTTGCATTTCAAATACGAGAACGATGAGTTGGTCGGCATGGAAATCATCCGCGAACATATTTATTCCGAGGAGGAAATTACCGGCGAGCCGCCGGTGTCCGATGAAGACGGCGCCGATGCGGAAACCGAAACGGAAACCGAAATTTCCGGTTGCGGTCCCCAGGTGCTGGTGGTTACTGACGGCGGTACCGGAAAACGTTCTTATGTAAGCGGTTACCGCAAAACTCACCGCGGAGCCAAGGGCGTGTTGAATATCAAATTGCGCGATGGTGAAAAAGTGTTGTCGGTGATTCAGATTGTGGACGGCGATGAGATTCTCATGACTACCAAGCGCGGTCAGGTCAGCCGCATCAGCGCTGATGAAATCCGTACGGTAGGACGCAGTTCCCAGGGGGTGCGGATTATGAATCTCAACCGCGGTGATAAACTTACCGGGGTGACCAGGCTGGTCAAAGTTGAAGGCGGGGAGCCCGAATCTGATACGATGGAAAATTCAGAAACAGACTCCCCCGCGCACGCGGACGCGCGTTCGCGCGAGGAGGACAACGGTTTTGAAACTTCCGCCGGAGAGCCCGGTCTGGAATGATTTTCCCGGGAGGCTCCGCGATGACGGCCGGAAACGGCTGTCCGTTGATAATGGGAGTGGTCAATGCCACCGGCGATTCATTCAGCGAGGGCCGGAGCAGCGCTCCGGAATCTGCGGTCGGCCGGGCGTTGAAATTGCTGGACGAGGGGGCGGACTGGCTGGATATCGGCGGGGAATCAACCCGTCCCGGAGCGGAAACGGTTTCCGCGGAAGATGAAATCAGCCGGGTGCTGCCGGTCATTCTGGAAATCCGGCGGCGGCGGCCCCGGGCGGTACTGAGTCTTGATACCCGCAAAAGCGAGGTCGCGCGTGCGGTGCTGGAAATGGTGCCCGGGGTTATGATCAACGATGTGTCGATGCTCCGGTATTCCGGGGATATGGCGGAAACAGCGGCGTCTGCCGGTGTTAAGTTGATTATCGGGCATAGCCGCGGCGATCCGGCGACGATGCGGAATCCGGAGTATTGCAGTTATCCGCGCGGAGTGGTTGAAGAGGTCGCCGAAGAGTTGATGGAGGCCCGGCGGAAAGCGTTGGCCGCCGGTGTGCCGGAGGAACGGATTATTCTTGATCCCGGATTCGGTTTTGCTAAAAACGCGGAGCAGAATTGGGAATTGCTGCGCGGAATCGGCGCCTTGTGCCGGATGGCTCCGGTACTGGTCGGAATTTCCCGGAAGAACTTTATCGGAGATTTTCTGGGGGAAAGCGATCCGTTGCGGCGTTTGGGCGGCACTGTCGGCGCGGTTGTCTATGCCGTGTCCGGAGGGGCCGCGGTTGTGAGAGTTCATGATGTGTTTCCGGTTGCGCAGGCTTTGAAAGTATGGCAATATCTTAATTGCAGATAGCGGGGAAAACAGGACGATGGCTGGTTTTTGGCAGATATACGGCAATTTGATTTGCAAGAGCATTATGATGGTGGTTGAAGTACTGATTTTGTACTTCGTCATCTACCGTCTGCTGTATTTCCTGCGCCGTTCCAGAGGTGTTTCCGTGCTGGTCGGCTTGCTCGGGCTGCTGTTACTCAGCGTGGTTTTCGATAAGCTTGGTTTCAAGGTGATTACCTGGCTGATGTCCTCGCTGGCGCCGATTCTCGGAATCGCTCTGGTCATTATATTTCAACCTGAATTGCGGCGCGCTTTTGCCCAGCTGGGCAGTTTTTCCAGTTCCAGTTCCAGACGCAAGCAGGAATTGGTCAGCGAAGTGGTGACGGCCGCGGAACGGATGAGTAAATGCAAATGCGGGGCTTTGATAGTATTCGAGCGTAAAATCGGATTGCAGGCGCTGTTCGATGATGCGCTTCCGGTGGATATGAAATTGAATTCAGCAGTGCTGGAATCAATATTTTTTCCGAATTCTCCGATGCATGACGGTGCCGCCATTGTCCGTGGAGACCGTATTGTCGCCACCCGCACCATGTTGCCGCTCACAAAAATCGCCAACAGCCGTCTTGGAACCAGACATCGCGCCGCCGTTGGCATTTCCGAAGAAACGGATGCGGTGGCACTGATCGTTTCCGAAGAGAGCGGATCGGTCAGTATTGCCTGCCACGGCGCGCTTTACCGGGATTTGTCGGAGGAAACTTTACGCAACTACCTTGAAAGTCTGCTGGTGTTCAAAAATGATTTGCTTTCAGTTGAGGATGAACTCATCGCCGGCATGAATGAAGAATCTTCAATAAACGGAGGGCGGTGATGCTGAATATCCGGAAATACATCCGCAGGTGGTTCATCGACGACTGGTGGCGGAAGTTGTTGGCGCTGCTCGCCGCGGTTATCGTTTATTATTACGGGTTCAGTAATCAGCGTGCGGAAGTCCGCCGGCTGGACAATGTGCCGCTTGCGGTAGTGGTTCCGTCCGATCTTATGAATATGGACGGTGATAACCGCGTTTATCGTGTCACACTGTATGTGAAAGTAAGTTCCGGCGCTAAAACCGACAATATTGCCGGCCGCGCCGAAGTTGACATCAATTATTTTTCAGCCGGTCTTCCCTACACTGTGAAACTTGAGCCGGATAATTTTAAAATGCCGTTCGGAGTTGAAATAGAGCGCATTGCTCCGGATGAACTGACTTTAAATCTGCAGAAAAAGGTCAATCGCGAAATCCGGGTTGAAGTTGTTACCGCAGGTAACCCCGGAAAGGAATATTCCGTACGCGCTTCCAGTTTGCCCGCAACGGTCCAGGTTACCGGCCCGGAGCAGATTGTGAACGAAATACAATATCTGCAGACTGTTCCGGTGCCGCTGTCGGAGACAGTCAGCGATTCTTTTGATTACAGTGCCGGATTGCAGATCCCCGACAAAATATCGGCGGTATCACCGTCGGTGGTAAACGCCAGAATTGAGGTGACGAAAAACAAAATAATCAACGAATCCCGCCGTCGCAAATTCAGGGTGCCGGTTCACCTGATGACCAACCCGGGCGAACAGTTCAAAAAAGTTGATTTAGAGGTTTCAGCGGCGGAGGTAGAGGTTAACGGTCCGGCGGATGAAGTAAATGCGCTTCAACCGGGCGATATATACGTCTTTGCGGATATTTCTCAGAAAAACGGAGGAATTTCCGATGTCACTTTGAATTGCCATGTCAGAAATTTCAATATTCCGGCGCGGATTTTATCGCAACGGAACATAAAAGTGAATATAAAAAATTAGTTTTCGGACTATATTATCAGATATTAAGCGAAACGGTTCTTGCAGATTAAAATAAAGCAAAGGAAAGCTCCATGATTATCCGTCAGTTGAACTCGTTGTTTTACCGTCACAGCCGCTGGCTGTTCGGTATCATTACCGTTATCATCGTCATCACTTTCGTCTGGATGTTTACTCCGGGGCAGACCGGCTGTGATTTCATCGGATCCGGCAATGCCGCCGTGGGGACGGCATACGGAGAAAAAATAACGGTCAATGATATCAATGAGCAACGTCAGTGTATCGGCGCGGTAGAGGCGCTGGCCGGTTATCGCGGCCGGTCAGACTTTGATGCCGAACAGATTTTTTATACCTGCTGTCTGTTCCGGGCTTTGCGCAATATCGGCATTGATGCAAGCGATGCCGAGGTCAGCGCATTTATCCGCAATTTGCCGGCGTTGCGGGAAAACGGAAAATTCAGCCCGGAAAAATACCGCGCCCTGCGCGATGCGGTATCCGCTTCCGGTTATGACGGCGATATGCTGCTGGAAGGCATACGCCGTACTTTGATTACGGATAAAACCGGAGCCCTTTTCAAGCCGGTGATAACTCCCGGCGAGATCAAGGCGCTGTACCGGTTAATCGGCGGTTCTTTTGATTATTCGGTTGCGGAATTCAAGCCGGATTCGTACCGCGCCGGGGTTAATCCTGACGATGAGCAGTTGAAGGCGTATTTTTCCGCGGGAAAATATACGGTTCCGGGTAAAATTTCCGGGATATTGTTAAAATTTTCCGGGGATGACGCTGCTGTTGCGGCGCAGAAATTCGCTTCGTCCGCATACGACAGCGTGAGCGTTCTACCGCCGGAAAAGGTGAAAGCGCAAATCACGGTTATGGCGCGCGGCGCCGGATGCGGTTTTACCGAATTTAAAAATATCGAATTCGAAGCTTCCGCTATCGGCGAAGTTAAATCGGCGGAACTTGTCAGGGGAATGGTTTCCGCGGCCGCCGGCAATCCGGTCGCCGCCCCGGTTAAAGTCGGCGAGGATGTCTATGTCGGTATTGCGCTGGAATCGGTTGAGCCGCATCCGGCCGCCTACGAGGAGGTTTCCGACAAGGTCAGAAAGGATTATATAAGCGCCGAGGCCGGCCGGTTGGCTTTGGCGGATGCCGGCGGGCAGTTGGAGAAATTCAATCAGGCCGAAAACAAAACCGAGGCTTTCAAGACACTGGGCGGTATTCACCGCGACTTCAGTTTTTCTCCGTTGGATGATCCGCCTCCGAGTGATTTAGTTATCGCCATGGCTCTGCGGTCCGGCGCCGGACTTGCCGCCGGCGGGGATGCCGTGCTCTTCCCAGGCGGAATCGTATGGCTGCGTTCCCGTAATTTCTCCGATGCCGGAGATGTGCCTGAAAAATATCAGGAAAGGCTTAAACAGTTGATGATGAATCATAAGTTTGCCGCTGGCCAGCAGGCTTTTTACGAAAACATGAATGCCAGTTGCGCTATCAGGGAAGAGTTCCGCAGCAGAAAGCATTGATTCCCGCACGGTTTTTCATCCCGGTTGGATTAAGCCGGCCGGGATTTTATATTTCCAGCCATTCCAGTAACAGTTCCGGGGCGGCGCTTATTTCTGCTCCATCGGGAGAGAATTTAAGATATTTGACTGCCGCCGCGTATGTTTCCCATTCGGGGGAGTTCCTTATCATGTGTTCGAGATATTTTTTTACTATTACTGACGGTAAAGGCATATATCCGAGTTCACACGATTGAATTTCCACTTGAAATTCCTCGCCGTTTTTTTCTATTTTTCCTGCAGCCGAAATCATTATTTCTCCGTTGTGCGGCAGCCATTTTTCGGTTTTTCCGATCATTTTCACCCGGAACATTCCTTCATCGAAAGAAACGGATAATTCCGAATAGCCGTTTTCATCCGCCGCTAAACGGTTTAATCCCCGGCAAAAAGCGTTGAGTTCCGGTTCCGTTAAATGTATTTTCACGGTTCCCCGGGTGCCGTTCTTTCCGGCATCTGCTATGCGCTGCACGGTTTGTCCGTAAACCAGCCAGTCGAACACCCCGGGCGCACGGACTTTTATTCTTTGCGGTTCGCATGCGAAAATAAGCGACAATGCTCCGATAACCGCCAGCAAAACCGCTATTGCCGCTCCGCGGATAATGTTTTTGCATATCTTAGACATGATAGTTCCTTTTTTGAATGTTTACGTTTACGGCACAAGATATACCGGAATTTTATCCGGCGCAATTATTCCTGTCAATATTGTGTGAACTTATCGTTTTTTCTGTTTTCCGATTGGCAGAAGTTTACGGCAGGCAATATATTTATTCCGAAAATCCGTCGAATCCGTGTTTATCGCCGGCGGCGGTTTAAACCTGATGCGGTTATCTAATATCAACTTTCGAAAACAGGAGTGCTATCATGCCGGAATCCGCTGATTTTGAAGTGCTGAAAAAACGGATTGAAAAAGCCGGTCAGGCTCATTTATTGCGCTATTGGCCGGAGCTTTCCGAAGATGAAAAAAACGCATATTTCAAACAGCTTTCAAGTATAGATTTCGAAACTTTGCCGTCCTTGGTGGAAAATTATGTGTTGCGCAAGCCGGAGATGCGGATTCCCGCCGATCTTGCTCCCGCTCCTTATTTTCCGCTGGTTCCTGACACTCCTGGGTTGGCTGAAAAATATCAGCGGGCGGAACAATACGGGAAGCAGCTGGTCCGGGATGGCAAAGTGGCCTGTCTTACTGTCGCCGGAGGCCAGGGGACGCGGCTCGGGTTCAACGGCCCGAAAGGGACATATCCCATTTGTCCTGTCAGCGGCAACAGTTTGTTCAGTTGTTTTGCCGGCGCCGTTGCGCGTATGGGAGAAAAGTACGGCCGCCGTGTGACCTGGTATATCATGACCAGTTTGCTCAACCGTGCGGAAACGGAAAAATTTTTCTCCGATAATAATTTTTTCGGATTGGAGCCGGATCAGATTTTCTTTTTTACTCAGGGAACCATGCCCGCCTGCGGATATGACGGTAAATTGCTGATGAGCGGAAAAGGCTCTTTGGCGCTTTCCCCGGACGGACACGGCGGTACTTTGCTTGCGCTTTACCGTTCCGGAGCCTTGCGGAAAATGCGTGAAGACGGTGTGGAGTATATTTCTTATTTTCAGGTCGACAATCCGCTCGTTCCGGTGATTTCGCCACTTTTTCTCGGGATGCATGCATTGGAAAAATCTGAAATGTCGGCTATTATGCTGGCTAAGACCGGTCCGTATGAAAAACTGGGAAATTTCTGCATCACCGGCGGCAAACTGGAGGTTATCGAGTACAGTGATTTGCCTTCTGAACTGGCGGAAAGCAAAAATGCGGACGGGACTTTGCGCTTTATCGCCGGTTCTCCCGCCATTCACATTATTTCCCGTGATTTTGTCGAGAAACTTACCGAAGGCGGTTCTTTGAAACTTCCTTGGCACCGGGCCGATAAAAAAATCGCTTTCATCAACGGGCAGGGGGAACCGGTAACTCCTGATAGCCCCAACGGGGTCAAACTTGAATCTTTTATTTTTGATGCTTTACCCTTGGCACGGCATACCATGGTGCTGGAAGGCGAACGCCGTGATGTTTTTGCCCCCACCAAAAATGCCACCGGCGTTGATTCCGCTGAAAGTTGCCGTATGATGATGATGGACCGCGATTCCCGCCGGCTTGCCGCCGCCGGAGTTGAGATTCCGCGCCGGCGGGACGGCGGCTGGGATGCGATGATTGAGATTTCTCCGCGTTGCGCGGTTGACGCGGAGGATGTAGCGGATTATGTGTTGTCCCATAATCTGCGGACGGTCGCCGCCGGTGAAAAACTTTATTTGAATTGACGGCTGTTTTCACAGATGTTCAAGGCAAGTCAACGCATCGATCCGTCCGGGATAATTCCGGGCGAAGATACTGAAGACGGAACGCATGCTGTCCGTGCGGCATTCTGGCTATTGTCTGCAACCGGTATATTGGTGCTTTTCGGGTTGACCATGCTTTATTCGGCCAGTTACGGTACCAGCGGGCTGAAATTTTTCCGGAATCAGATTATTTGGATTGTTATCGGCGCCTTCGGCGGCGGCGCCGCTTTTGTTATCGGTTATCGGAAATTAGCCGCATGGAGCGGCAAATTAATGATTATTATTTCGGTACTGCTGATTTACGCTTCCTTTTTCGGCCGGATGGTCAACGGGGCCAGACGATGGATTCACTTGGGGGGAATGAGCATCCAGCCCTCCGAATTCGCCAAACTGATAGTCGTACTGTTTGTGGCGAAATATTGTACAGACAATGTCCGTACATTTAATTTATTTAAAAGTTGGCGAGGCATAATTCCCGTTGGTTGCGCGGCGGGATTTGTGGCGGCGGTTATTTTTCTTGGGCATGACCTCGGTACTGCGTCTCTTGTGGCATGGAGCGCTTTTCTGATATTGGCCGCCGGCGGGTTGCGCTGGTTTTATTGGGCTGTTCCCGCCGCAGGCGCGGCGCTTATCGGCGGTTTGGTTTTGATGTTTGATCCTATGCGTACCGCCAGGATTGTTTCGTTTATGCATGCTGAAGAAATGCAGCGAAACAAAGGTTATCAATTATGGAATTCGCTTTTGGCATTGGGGTCGGGAAATTGGAACGGTGTCGGTTTTATGGCCAGCCGGTTCAAGATGTCGTATCTTCCTGAACAGCATACTGATTTTATTCTGGCCGTAGTCGGGGAGGAACTCGGGTTCATCGGCATTGCGGCTGTTATCCTTCTGTATATAGCGTTTACCTGGGCGGGGTTGAAAATCAGTCTCTATTCCCGCAGCCGTCTGGGGTCTTTAACCGGATTCGGCATCACCATGTCCATCGCCTGGCAGGCGGTGATCAATATTGCCGTAATTTCCGGTTCAATGCCCACAAAAGGCATGCCGGCGCCATTCCTCAGTTACGGCGGAAGCAACATTGCGGTCTGTTTAATCGCAGTCGGAGTTTTACTCAGCATTGCGGTCGAAAATGCGTCTCCGCAGTATTCGGAAGATTATTGGAGCCGTTTGCGCCGTATTTTCAGTTCGCATAGGGAGGCAGGCAGTTGAATAATCTGAAACGTCTGGCAATTACCTGCGGCGGCACCGGCGGTCATTTTTATCCCGGGTTAGGTACCGCCCGCCGCGCTGTCGCATTAGAAATAGAATGCCGTCTGTTTTTATCCGGTATTCATTCCGCGCGGCAGCGGAGTATTTCCGAGTCCTGCGGCATAAACGCAACGGCATTGCCAGTGATGCCTCCGCCGCGGCGCAATCCGCTGAAATTTATAGCCGGGCTGAGTTCAGGTTTTTTTCGCACTTGCCGTGATTTTAAAGCTTTTCGTCCGGATGCTTTGCTGGCGATGGGGTCATTCGCTTCATTGCCGGCGGTATTGGCGGCTAAAGTCTGCGGAATACCGGTTTTTTTGCATGACGGAAATGCAAAAATCGGCAAAGCCAACCGTTTTCTCAGCCGCTTCGCAGTATTCACCGCCACTGCTTTCCCCGCGGTTAACCGCAATACTCTCCGTTGCCGTTATCTCGAAACCGGTATGCCGCTGCGTCCTGAAATCGCTGATAACATCCCGCTGCCCAAAACGGATGCGGTAGATTACATAAACCGGAGATACAATGCTTGCTTTTCCCACGATATCCCGGTGCTTTTAATTACCGGCGGAAGTCAGGGCGCGGCTGTTTTCGCCGAAATAATGCCTGCTGCCTTGAAGCGGTTTCAAACCGGATTGCAGGTCATTCATTTAGCCGGTCCGGGAAAGGAAGAACAATGTGTTTCCGCTTACATCGGTTGCGGGTTGCCTAAGTTGATTTTGCCGTATTGCGAGCGGATGGATGTTTTGTTTTCAGCGGCTGATTTAGTGATTTCACGTTCCGGCGGCAGTTCAGTCGCCGAGTTGATCCGGTTCGGCAAAGCGGCGGTGCTGATCCCGTATCCCAGTGCGGCGGAAGCTCATCAGGAGTTCAATGCACGGTATTTGAGTGATGCGGGGGCCGCGGTAACGGTATTGACCGATGATTTCACCGAACAGGCGGCGGCGAATTTGCTGTACCGTTTCACGGAAAGAAGAGAAGAGTTTTCCGGAATGGGAAAAAAAGCGGCGGCGCTGTATCGTCCTGATGCGTCCGGGCGGCTGTTGGCTGAAATAGATGCCGCGCTGGCCGGATAAGGATGATTGCTTTTTTATTATTGCTTTTTGTCTTGGCGCAGGATATATTGATTCGATTATGAAAAGAACAATCCAGTTGTTTTGTGTATTGGCAGTGATATTCACAGCAATTCCTCCGGTGACGGTGGCCGAGGCTATTGATCCGATTACCATTGCTGTACTGGCTCCGATAGCCATAAGAATTGCAAAAGATGCCACTCCTTATGTGTTGCGGGGAATGAAGAACGGCGGGTTGTGCTTGTTAAAAATGTGCAAGGATACTTGTGAAGTGCTGCTTATTCCATGGGGGCTGGGGGTTATGTGCTGCGGCAGATTGCGCTCCGGTCTTAAATATACTATCCGCGGATGTATTGCTCCGGCCAAGCTTTTGGTTCACACTTTAATCTTCCCGGTTTCTTTCTTCGGGGTTAATTTCAATCTTTTTTGACGGTTCTCCGATATTTATCCGAAGTATTGTTATGCAGGAAATATTTTCTCCAGAACGTATTTGCAGATTGCGCGCGATTAACCGTTATCGTTCCCTGTTGCGTTCATGGTATGGAGATGATGAGCGCGCGGTTTTGGAATCAGATAAATCAGAACCGGGCACCGTGCGGATAGGCACGGTCATAGAATCGATATGCGCGGAATTGGATAACGGAGAGAGTGCGGCTTTTATAACTATTTGTTCCAAATGGGATGATATTGTCGGAACGATGTCAAAGTTTATATGTCCCGGCGGCTTGAAAGACGGTGTGCTGGCTCTGGAAGTGCGTCATAGCGCCTTGATTAGAGAGATTACTCCGTCGCTGGATTTATTCAAACGGCGTATCTCCGCATATATCGGGGAAAACGTCTGCCGTGAAATAAAATTGGTTCCTTACAGTGCCGACCGGGCAAAAAAGTTATAGTATTGTCAGTGCGCCGCGGTTTTCGGAGCGGTTTTTCCGTCTGATCTTACAGTGTCCGGCAATACCGGCGCGATGCGTAGTTCCCAAAACGGAGTATCGCGCAGATCTTTGCCTACTATATGCACAGTTACGGTGTGTTCTTTCAATTTCCAAATGATATCCGCCTCTCCGCCGTAATCGTTGCGGTAATCCAATGCCAGCTCCGGAGTCTTCGCCGCGATTTCCCGGCATTCATCTCCGGTCATTGCGGCTTTCTTTTTCAAAACCGCTTTTCTTGCGGTTTCCACTAATTTAATTTCTTCATCCTCTGAAAGAATTTTATAAATATTTCCGTTGATTATTCTGGTGCGGGCGCATCCGGCGAAGATGGGCGCCACGGTAAATGTCAGTAGTAACATAAGATAAACGGATGTCTTGTAAATATACATAATATGCTCCGGTCTTTATTTTATAATCCGGTCGGCAAATCCGCCCAAAGGCATTCGATCCCGCACCGTTTTTCCACTTCCTTCATCACCGATTGGGGACCGGGCTGTTCCGAAGCATAGTGTCCCAACGCAATTACAGGCAGATTCAGTTCTGCCGCCGGATGATACATAATATGATCCATTTCTCCGGTGATCAGCAGGTCGGCATGATATGACACCGCGTCTTGAAGCGCATCCGAACCGCCGTGCCCGGAAACAATGTACACGCGGCGCACTTCCCGTCCGCTGTCTCCGTAAACCGACGGAACGCATTTTAATTTCTCTCCCAGTATATCCGCCAGATGCCGGATTGCAACCGGGGTGTTCAATATTCCGGCTCTTCCAATCGCATTGAATAGCGGCTCTGTATCTGAGAGCCCGCACATCGCCGCTAATCCGGCATTATTACCGAATTCAGGGTGGGCATCCAGCGGCAGATGGGCGGCATATAAACTAATGCCGGCTCCGAGCAGAATTTTGAGTTGAGCCGCGACCGGCCCTGTTATGCGGCGTATGCCGCCTTGCCAGGAAATTCCGTGATGGACAAAGATAAAATCGCATTTGTTCTTCAGGGCGAATTCCGCCATCGCCAAAGATGCATCCACTCCGAATGCGGCACGCATTACTTTTTCTCCGCCTTCCACCTGCAGCCCGTTGTTGGATATATCATCCGGAAAATCCGAAAGTTTTATCAGATTGTTCAGAAAATCTACAAATTCATTTCTCTGCATAATAAATTTCCGGGTTACGGTGTTTATAATTTGTTTTCAAAGATGTTTCTGGCAAACCGCCGTCTGATTATTTGAAAACGGAGGATATTGCCGGAAAGGACTTTTTTTACTCCGTCCTTTGATTGCATCATCATTTTGATTTCTGTCGCCCGCATGCGGAACAACACTTTTGCCGGTTCGCTTATTCCGCACTGTTTCAGCCTGTCGCAGGCCAGACAGATCAGCCTTCCGGACAAATGATTGCGGCCGAGCAGAAAAAACATCGCCGCCGCTTCCGGAAGCCAGAACGGCCATACCGGTATGCCGGGAAAAAACATTGCTGCGGTTTGGATCGCGGCCGGCAATAATGCCGGCAGGATAAACAGAGCCGCGTCAAGCGGGGTTATGAAACAGCCGCCTAAATAGCGCCGCAACCGTCCTGGAGAAGTCCGGTAGGCGAAATACTCTTCCAGCCCGGGGTCGTTCAGGGGTTGGCGCATACTGTGGCACAATTCATGAGCCAGCAGTTCCCTGCGGTTGTAAAATAACCAGCGCCCATTGGCGGCAAATGCCCGGCGGATTATAAAAAACGCTTCGCGCCTGCTCTCATCGGTAGTCATGCATCCTCCGAAAAAAAATCCGCGCAGATCCGCATAAAAACCAGGAATACTGCCGGCTCTGAATCCGTATAATCCGTCGGTTAATTCCATTGCTTCCCGCATATCTTGTGGCGGAATTGCATCCGATGCGTTTACTCTGGTACCGTCACCGAATGTTTTTTCCTGACAATCTGAAAATATTCGGCGCCGCGAAATTATGTCGTTCAGCGAATTGCGGATAAAATCCGCTTCTCCGGTATTATCCGGCGGCAAAAAACCGGCATAATCGAGAGCTTCTGTTATTATCGGCTCCGGAGGGAAAAAAGCCGTGACGGCATATTTGCCTGATACGGTCATTTCTCCGTTTCCGGCGCGCGGTTACGGACACGCTTATCCTCGTTCCTCCGGCCGCTGTGGTTTTCGTTGTGATTGCGGGGGGCCGGTCCGGGCACTATATCCGCAACCGGGAATATAGCCTCCTGACCGCTTTCCAGAGTCACGTTTACTTTTCGGCTGAGCAGATTGCGGTCGCTGATTCTTCCTCTGCCCTGCGGAGTTTCACACCATTCCCCGCGCCGCGGCATATCCTTTTCCAAATCACGGTACACCTCGTGTTCGTATTTCAAACAGCATTTCAGCCTTCCGCATGCTCCTGATATAGTAGATGGAGTAAGCGAAAGTCCCTGCTCCTTGGCCATTCTTACGTTTATGGAATCGAATTCTTTCAGAAATCTGCAACAGCACAATGGTTGCCCGCATACGCCGATTCCGCCGTAAATTGCTGTTTCATCGCGCACTCCTATCTGCCGCAGTTCAATTCTTGCCGACAATGCCCGAGACAGTTCCTTGACTAATTCCCGAAAATCCACGCGCCCTTCGGCACTGAATTGAAAATATACCATTTTCCCGTCCAGTGAATAATGGGCATTCAGTAATTTCATTTCCAATCCGAGAGAGGAAATAAGAGAACTGGCGGTATCCATGGCCATCGGTTCCAATGTACTGTTTTCCGCCGCTTTTTCCAGCTCGTCATCAGTGACTTTGTGATCGATGACCGGTAGAGTCTCAACACATGTTCCCTCCGGTGCTCCATTGGGAAGGCAGCGCAATATCGTTCCTATATCATCGAAAAAGTCGCGGCGGAAAACGCATTGATCGCCGCTTTCAACGGCAAGTTCGCTGGCTCCCTTGACCAGCACCGTATTACCGTTGACCATTTTTAAATTGTAATAACAGTCCATGCCGATTGAACTCCTGTTATGTTTTTTCTGTTGTCTGTTGCGTGCTTTACTTTATTATTTTTTCCCGGCGATATCAAAAGCGGCCGAAACCGCGATTCGGAATTCCCATTTCAGCGCTTCTAAAAGCAGAAACAGCGGTATTCCGGCCGCCGTTGTATCCGCTCCGAATCCATCCTCCTCCATCCGGTTTAAAAATGTCTCCGCACAATCGGATGGAAAAGAGCATCCGTGAAAAAAAAGAGCGATTTCCGGAGCGCATTCCAGCGGAGCCTTCCCGTCCAGAAGTCCGAGAAGCGATATTTCTCGGACAGGTGTTCCTGCGAGAGCATCCGTTGCCGCCTCCGCCGCTTTGGCGAAAAAAAAAGTGAAAACCGATGAAATTTCTTCAATGGAAAGCGCGTTTTTCCCAATTGCGTCAAAATGCCTGATTACCGCCACGAAAAGCTTTTTTTCCGCTTCCGCCAGTTCAGGAGACACGGTAAGCGCATCGGACGGCAGACCGCCGGTTTCGGCGACCTGCAACATTTGCCGCGCCACATTTCCGGCCGCATCGCTCATCGTGTATTCCGTATTTTCCATAAAATTAAACAAACCGGGTTCAATTCAAGTGTGATTTCAGCTCGCTTCACGGCGGACTGTTACTATATAGCTATAATATAGATAATATTGCGTTCGTACGCAAGAAAAATGTTTGCGGCCGAATTCAGCGCCGCTTCGGCTGTTTTCCGATACATTCGCACTCGTTAGTCAAAACAGATTAGGGATGATATATTCTCAATCATGGCACATATTAGCGACAATATATCTGAATCTCCCCGGCCTGTTGATTTGCGCGCCGGAGTATTGCGTTTGGTGTTCCAAAGCGATTCCGACGGTTATGCGGTAGTGCGTATGCTGGAAGCCGGAGGTTCTGAATTTACCGCCTGCGGTCTGCTGTCCGCTTTGCTGCCGGGACAGGAAGCGGATTTAACCGGACACTGGGAGAAACATCCGGAATTCGGCAGACAATTCCGGGTTGATTCATTCCGTGCCTATCTGCCGGCGACCCCCGATGGAATCAAATGTTTTCTATCGTCCGGCATTTGTCCGGGTATTGGACCGAAATTGGCCGGACAAATTGTCGATTATTTCGGTGAGCAGACGCTCTATGTACTGGATAACTGCTCCAAACGGTTGCGTGAAGTTCCCGGAGTAGGTGCCCGGAAAGCGGCTGCGATTGCCGACGGCTGGAAATCCGCCGCATCCCGTCGTGAAAGTCAAATTTATCTTATGGGGCTGGGCATATCTCCCGCTTACTGTGCGAAATTGTTCAAACGTTACGGTGATCAGGCGGCGGAAACTGTGCGGAAAAATCCTTATCGTCTTGCTGAAGATGTGGACGGCATCGGATTTGTCCGGGCGGATAAAATTGCTTTGGCGGCTGGTATAGCGCCTGATTCCGCAGACCGTTTGTCGGCTGCGGCCGTTTTTTGCGCCCGCGAGGCGGCCGGAGAGGGGCATGTGTGTCTGCCGGAGTGGCGTTTAATAGAAAAGGCCGCGGAACTTACCGGCCGGCAAGAGAAAGAGCAACAGACCGGACTTCGGCATGCGGTTGACCGGCATCTGCTGCTCTGTATGGACGGCATGGTGTACACTCCTGCGCTGGCGGATGCTGAAATCAGGTTGCCGAAACTGGTTTCTGTACTGGCAAGACAGAAAGATTTTACCGGCCGGCGTTTTAATGTTGATTTTGCCGGTGTAAAAATGACGCTGAATACAGCGCAGCGACAGGCGGTCGCATCCGTAACCGGGTATCCGCTCTGTATTATCACCGGCGGTCCCGGAGTGGGAAAAACTACGGTTGTCAGTGAAATCGTACGAATGGCATATCGCGCCAAAGTCAAAATCGCACTTGCCGCACCTACCGGGCGGGCTGCAAAACGGATGACGGAAGCTACCGGGGCGGAGGCTAAAACTTTGCATCGGCTGCTGGGATTCGATCCGTCAACGGCTAAATTTACCCGTAACGCTCAGAATATGCTGACGGAAGAAATATTGATTATTGATGAGTGTTCTATGCTCGACATACAATTGGCATCGGCCGTGTTTCGTGCGATTCGGCCCGGAACTTCGGTTGTTCTGGTCGGGGATTCGGATCAGCTTCCCAGTGTCGGTCCCGGAACTGTCCTTAGTGATTTTATCAAATCGGGATTTTTTTCGGTTACTCACCTTACCGAAATATTCCGTCAGCGGCACGGCAGCAGCATAATCACCAATGCTCATGCAGTAAATGAAGGCAAGATGCCGGTTTCCGCGGCGGTCAGTGGCGGATTGTCTGATTTCTATTGGGTGGAACAGGATGATCCGGAACGGGTACTTGATTTGATCTCCAGGTTAGTGACGGAGCGGATACCTGCCCGGTTCGGATTTGATCCGTTCCGTGATATTCAGGTGCTTACCCCGATGAACCGCGGAATATGCGGCTCGGTTTCGATAAATGCCCGCTTGGAGGAACTGCTTAACGGCAATCCTGAAAAAGACGCGGTCAAATCCGGAGATCGTTTGTTCCGCGTTGGCGACCGGGTTATGCAGATCAGCAATGACTACGATAAGAATGTTTTTAACGGCGATATGGGTTCATTGTCCGCTATTGACCGGCGTGCCAAGAAATTTTCGGTTCGCTTTGATGACCGGCTGGTTAGTTACGCTCTCAGTGAAATAGACAAACTGGTTCCGGCATATGCTATAACTGTGCATAAATCACAGGGCAGCGAGTTTCCTGCCGTTGTAATGCCTTTCTTGAGTCAGCATTACTTGATGCTGCAGCGCAATCTGCTGTACACTGCGATGACCCGCGCCAAGCGGCTGCTTATCGTTATAGGAGGCCGCCGCGCTCTCGAAACCGCGGTGCGCAATTCCCGGCTTGAACCGCGATTTTCCCTGCTTGATGAACGTTTCCGGCAATTGCGGAACAGTTGAGCGGGGCATGTGGGAATTTCCTTGAAATAAATCATTGAAACGGCTATATTTTACGGAATTACGAATTATACTTTTCACCCATTTTTATTTTTAATATTCTTAGGAGTTTGGAATCATGCCTGAACTGGATTGGAAAAATCTCGGATTTAAATTCAGACCGGTGCGGAGCAATATCCGTTTTCATTATGCGGACGGCAAATGGAGCGATGCCGTGCTCAGCGGCAGTTTCGATATCAGCATTTCCATCGCCGCCAATGTGCTTCATTACGGTCAGGCGATTTTTGAAGGCGGCAAAGTGTTCAGCTGTAAAGACGGCAAAGTCCGGATGTTCCGTCCTGATGAAAATGCCGTGCGGCTGAATAATTCGGCCCGCCGGCTGATGATGCCGGAATTTCCGGTGGAAAAATATATTGACGCGGTAAAAACTCTGGTCAGGGATAACCTTGATTATGTTCCTCCTTACGGTACCGGCGGAGCTTTGTATCTGCGTCCGTTTATGTTCGGTACTACTCCGCAGGTCGGAGTGTCGCCGAGCCTTGAGTATGAACTGATAATTATGGCGATTCCGGTCGGCGCTTATTATACGGGCGGCATAAAGCCGGTGGATGCGATGATCAGCCGCGATTACGATCGCGCCGCGCCGCTCGGCACCGGGCATATCAAATCCGCCGGTAACTATGCCGCCAGTCTGGTTCCAGCCGAGCAGGGGCACAGCCGCGGTTGCGCAATGACCTTGTTCCTCGATCCGGCCACCCATACCTATGTGGATGAATTCAATGCCAGTAATTTTGTCGGGATCACCAAGGACGGAGAATATGTTACTCCTGATTCCGCATCTGTATTGCCGTCCATCACCAACAAATCGCTGATGACTTATGCCGCCGATCTCGGAATCAAGGTATCCCGGCGTCCGATTGCCGCCGCCGAACTCGGCGGACTGGCTGAAGCCGCCGGCTGCGGTACCGCGGTGGTCATAACTCCGGTACGCCGGATTTTTGACGGCGAACGGGTGCTGGCTGATTACGGTTGCACAGAAATCGGTCCGCTGATGAAAATGCTCTACGATGAAATGACCGGGGTTCAGCGCGGTGAGCGTCCGGACAAGCACGGATTCACTGTGGAGATTTAACAGGACACCGCAAATGCAGATTTTTAAGACTCCGGCAGAGTTGCAGCGGTATGCGCTGGAACTGAAGCGCAACGGTGTCCGTATCGGGTTGGTGCCTACAATGGGCGCTTTGCATTGCGGGCATGCGTCCTTAATTGATATCGCGGTTAAAAACTGCGACAAGGTGATTGTTTCTGTTTTTCTTAATCCGAAACAATTTGGTCCGTCGGAGGATTTGTCCCGCTATCCGCGCACTTTTGACGCAGATGTGGAATTATGCCGCAGTCACGGCGCGGCGGCGGTTTTTGCACCTCAACCTGAATCCATGTATTGTTCAGACGCTTCTACTTATGTGGTGGAAGATGCGGTATCTCGTCCGTTGTGCGGCGCCAGACGTCCGGGGCATTTCCGCGGCGTGGCGACGGTTGTCGCAAAACTGTTCAATTTGGCTCTTCCTGATATTGCAGTGTTCGGCATGAAAGATGCCCAGCAGTTGCAGGTGCTGCGCCGAATGGTGCGGGATTTGAATTTTCCGGTGCGGATAATTCCGGCTCCGCTGGTGCGCGGTGAAGACGGTTTGGCAGTATCTTCACGCAATGTATATTTGAACGATGACGAACACCGGCGCGCTCTGGTCTTGCATCGTTCTCTGGAGTACGGCGGTGATGAATTGAGCTCCGCCGGCATCGGCGCGATACCACGGATCACTGCCGAAATGAAGAATATGATTGCCGTAGCCGGCGGAGAAGTGGATTATGTGGAGGCACTGGATTTCAGTACTCTTGAGCCGGCTGATGCGTCCAGTTCGGAAATTCTGATTGCGGTTGCCGCTTATTTCGGTAAAACGCGCCTTATCGACAATACCTTGATTAAGATCATCACGTGAGGTTTTATTTTTTATGAAAAAACTGGATGCGTCCTCTTCTGGATTTCTTGCGGACTTTGATGCGCTTTGCCGGCGTCCCGGTTTCCCGCCGGAGGCCTTGACTTCCGCCGCCGCCATTATTGCTGATGTGGAACGGGACGGAGATGCGGCGGTCTGCCGTTATGCGGAGCAGTTTGATCATGTTAAACTTGCTCCGGATATGTTTAGAGTCACGGAAAAAGAAATTCATGCCGCGATCGCTCTGATCAGCCCGGAAGAACGCCGCGCTATCGATACCGCTCTGGCGCAAATCCGGGATTTTGCCCGGCGTACCATGCCGCTGGACCGTACTTTTTCGCCGCGTGACGGGGTGACGCTCGGCGAGCGCTTTCTGCCGATGAACAGAGTCGGAGTTTATATTCCGGGCGGTACTGCGCCTCTGGTTTCCACGGTTATTCATACTGCAGGAATCGCTTCGGCGGTCGGAGTACGCGAAATCGCCGCCGCAACGCCGTGCGGCCGCAACGGCGCTGTGCATCCGCCTGTACTCTATGCCATGCTGGCAGCCGGGGTTACTGAAATATATCGTCTGGGCGGGGTTTACGGAGTGGCTGCGCTTGCCGTCGGCACCGCTACGGTAAAGCCGGTGGAAAAACTGGTTGGTCCGGGGAATGCTTTTGTTACCGCAGCCAAAAAACTGCTTTACGGGCGGGTGGCTATCGATATGGTTGCCGGACCGTCCGAGGTTATGGTGATTGCCGACGGTGATGCTGATCCGGAATTTGTCGCCGCCGATTTGCTCAGTCAGGCTGAGCACGGTTCCGGGCTGGAGCAGGCAGTGCTGGTGACGGATTCGGACGAAATGCTGAAAAAAGTTGAAGCGGAATTTCACCGGCAGAAGGCATCGCTGCCAAAACTGGCCGCAGTGGAGCGGGTAGAGCGCGACGGTTTGTTTTTCATCAAGGTAAAAGATATGCGTCAGGCCGGACTTATCGCTACGGATTATGCTCCCGAACATTTGATTATTCAGACTGCTTATCCGGAAGCCGTGGCGGCGGACTGCCGGGCCTGCGGAGCGATTTTCCTGGGAGCCTGGACGCCTGAATCTATGGGGGACTTCTGCGCCGGACCGTCGCATGTGCTTCCCACTGCGTCCAGTGCGCACGGATTTTCCGGAATTGAGAGTGCCACATTCATGCGCCGCACCAGCATGGCATGTTACAGCCGCAATGCCTTGAAACGCGAAGCCGGCATTGTGGAAATGTTCGGCAATATGGAAAGTCTGACCGCCCATGCGCGGGCGGCAACGGTACGTAAAAACAAGTGATTTTTATATATGGAGAGATGGTCGAGTGGTTTAAGGCAGCGGTCTTGAAAACCGCCGACGGGCAACTGTCCGCGGGTTCGAATCCCGCTCTCTCCGCCATTTTTATTGCTCAAATATTCCAAGATTTAAGCAAGTCCGGAGAATTTCACTTCCGGTTTGCGTTTTGCGGTTACGGTTCCTTGATTTTCTCTGGCAGTTCCGTTTTTTTACGGAACCGGAGCAGTTTCAGCGCTATGCGCCAAATAATATAAACGGTTCCGATGGGAATCATGGTCAACCAGATATAAGCCCAGCCGAAAGCGAAAGCGCACATCCCGCTAAAGCCGTTTGCGGGGAAACGGCCGATTTTGTAGGATAACCACGTCATGCCGGCAACGGCGGTCCAACTGAGAATACTCATCAATCCGAACGGAATGAATAGCCGGACTCCATGAAAATGTTCCGGTTTGATACAGTGCCACATGCACATTGCGACAGGAACATCAATAAAAAGAATGGTTCCGAAAATATCTGAAAATAAATTCCATTTTGCCGTCCGCGCCGCCGGGTCGAAAAACAGTACCAGTATGACCGGCAGCAGTATTGCTGTAGCAAAGAGTTTTCTTGTTTTTTCCCCCATATTTTATTTTATCCGTCGTAAAAGTCGCATTGGCATTGACAGAAAAAATAAGCGGATTACCATTCGGTAATCCGCTTGTGATCCTAAGACAGTAACATTTACTTCTTGAAAGAATCGTAAACCGCCTTGGAAACGAAAGCGGTCAACGGACGCCCGTCCTTGGTCTGAGCCTTGAATGCGTAACGCACTCTGCCGGCGGTTCCGTAGGTTACTTTTTTGAGCACATCCGCCTGGACCGACTTCTTTTCCTTGACATCGTAGAACTTGTGTTTCATTTTTCTCCCTTTCCTTGAGAGGTTGGTTGAGGGCAACTACTCAAACTATATGCACTTTTGCGGTAATATGCAAGATGTTTTTTATCATAAAAACGTTTTTTTTACAAAAAAATATAAAAAAATTATACGACCGCTTTCTTGTCGTCTTTTTTCGCACTATCCTTGCGGCATAAAGACGAAATGATCATTATTCCCACGGCGGTACATATCGCGCTGTCTGCTATGTTGAAAGTTGGATATCGGTAGCTGCCGAAAGTGAAATCGAGAAAATCCACTACTTCTCCGCGGAAGATCCGGTCTGCTGTATTGCCGGCTATTCCGGCAAGCAGCAGAAACAAGGCTAAAATACGCTCCCGGAACCCATCACTCAGCCGGCGGAAAAAAATCAGTATCGCGGTGAACACGCAAACGGAGAAAACTGCCAGCAGTGCTCTGTGTCCGGAAAACATACTCCACGCCGCTCCCGGGTTACGGACATAAGTGACAGAGAAGAACCCGGAAATTACCGGATGTTGCTCTCCCAGTGTTAAAAACTTTACCGCATACCATTTTGAAAGTTGATCGGCGGCCAGTAATATCAGACAGACCGTGATACATCCGGCTGTAAATTTACTGCCGCGCCCGGAATCTCCGTTCATCTGCCGCCGCTCTCGCGCTTCTCTTTGCATTTAACGCAATAAACCGCATAAGGTTTGACCTGCAGCCGCCCTTCGCCGATGAATTTGCCGCAATCTTGACAGATGCCGTATTTTCCTTCCGCCAGCCGCTGCAGCGCTTCGTCAATGAGTTGCAGTACATTGGAATCTTCTCCGAGCAACCGCAATTCCATTTCGTGTCTGGCTGCGTCATCGGAAATATCCGCCATGTGAGTCTGGGTGCCGCTCCTGCCGGATTCGCCGCAGGATAAGGCATCATTGGTGCGGTATTTCATCTGTCCGATCAAGGATTCTCTTGCGCGCATCAATAGGTCGAAATATTCTTTGTTTTTGCCTTCGAAAACAATTTGACGTTTTTTGCCAGCCATATTCCACCTCCGAAGCAATCCGGTTCCGGCTACTGTCACGGGAACAATCTAAATATATACCACACTGCCGGATTTGCCAATATCATACGGAAAATCTGACATGGACAACATCTCCGTCCTGCACGATGTATTCTTTCCCCTCTATCCGCAACTTGCCGGCGGTCTGCGCTTTCGCCCAGGAACCGCAACTCACAAGATCTTCATAGGAAACTGTTTCCATCCGGATAAATCCGCGGCAGAAATCCGTATGTATTTTACCGGCCGCCTGCGGAGCCTGGGTCCCGCGCGTTACCGTCCAGGCCCGGGATTCCATTTCCCCTGCGGTGAAAAATGTGATATAATCCAGTAGCCGGTATCCGGTTTTAATCACCCGGTTAAGCCCGGTTTCGTTCATCCCCATCTCCTTCATGAACTCCGCTGCTTCATTTTTTTCCAGTTCCGCCAGTTCCGCTTCCAGTTTAGCGCATACCGGAATAACTTCTATTCCGCGCTCCGCCGCATAGTTGATAAGTGCTTTTGATGCATCGCTTTGGCCGAATTCCGCGAATCCTGCCTCATCTGTGTTGGCGCAGATGAATGCCGGCATCATGGAAAGCAGCCCGAATCCGCGGACCAGTTCCGCTGCCTTCGGGTTTTCCCGGTCGTATTCAGGAATTCGTCCTTCTTCCAGTTGCTGTGCCAAAGATACGATGAGGTCGTATTCGAATTTTACGTCCGGATCGCCGCCGCGGGCGAGTTTGTAAGCTTTATCGCGCCGGTGTTCCAGCGATTCCAGATCAGCCAGCATCAGCTCCGTCATGATAACTTCCAAATCATCGGTCGGGTTTACCCGTCCGGCCACATGTACTACATCAGGATCGCTGAAAAGCCTTACCACATGGGCGATTGCATCCACACTGCGGATATGTCCGAGAAATTGATTGCCCAACCCTTGACCTTGACTGGCGCCTTTGACCAGTCCGGCGATGTCGATGAATTTCAAACTGGAGGGGACGATGCGCCCGGAATGTTCCAGTTTACTCAGTACTTGCAATCGTTCGTCCGGCACCGCTACGATTCCGGTATTCGGTTCGATGGTGCAGAACGGAAAGTTCGCCGCTTCCGCGCCGCCGTTGCACAGCGCATTGAACAATGTAGATTTGCCGACATTGGGCAAACCCACGAACCCACAGGAGAAACTCATACTGCCACACTCGTTATTTTAACAACTCTGCTACCGCCGGTTGTCTGTTTCTCGACATTCCGGCATTTTTTTGCTTCCGACGGAAAAATAATATATCCTTACGGCTCTCCGGTTGCAACCATTGCTGTACCATGGACGGAAAGTGAAAGTTCATGTGCTTTTTCGAAAAAACACGAAAATCGCCGTCAGTAGAGTTGCGGGTTCGGTGTTGCGCAGTTACTCCGCCGGAGTTATATTATAATTTCCGTGTTTCAGATTGCGAACTGTCAAGTTATGAAAATAAACCGAATAAGGAACAGCCATGAGTGAAGAAAACAATTGTCCGCAGCCCGGTGCGGCCCCGGTTCAGGATCTCAATGCACTGATGCTGCAGCGCCGTGCCAAACTGGCCGAATTGGAAGCGGCCGGTGCGGCGCCGTTCGGTCATGCGTATCCGGGTGCCGCCGCGGTTTCCTCGGTTAGGGAGGCATTCGTTCCACCTTCTGCCGAAGGAGAATCCGGTCCGGAGGTCCGGATCGCCGGACGGCTTATGGGCAAGCGCGGCATGGGTAAATCGGTATTCGCGGATTTGCGCGACAGTTCCGGCCGCATCCAGCTGTTTGTCAGCAAAGCGGAAGTCGGCGATGAGCCGTTCGCATTGTTCAAAAAACTGGATATCGGCGATATTATCGGTGTGGATGGTGTTCTGTTCTTCACCAAAATGGGGGAACTGACGGTACGGGTGATGCGGTTTACTCTGCTGTCTAAATCTTTGCGTCCTCTGCCGGAAAAGTTTCACGGTCTCACCGATATCGAGCAGCGTTACCGGCAGCGCTACCTTGATCTCATCACTAATGACACCAGTCTCAACGTGCTGAGAACACGCAGCCGTATCATAGCGGAAATAAGAAACTATCTTGACGGGCGCGGTTATATGGAGGTGGAAACTCCCATGTTGCAGTATATTCCCGGCGGGGCGGCCGCGACTCCGTTCAAAACTCATTATAACGCTTTGAATGCGGATATGTATTTGCGCATCGCTACGGAATTATTCCTTAAGAAACTGATTGTCGGCGGCTACGAAAAAGTTTATGAGATCAACCGCAATTTCCGCAATGAGGGAATGGATCGCAAGCACAATCCGGAATTCACCGCTATCGAACTTTATCAGGCTTACGGTGACTGCCGCAGCATGATGGAGCTGGTCGAGGATATGATCAAAACGGTAGCGATGCGGATCAACGGCACTCTGATTATTCATGCCGGCGGCAGGGATATTGATCTTGGCAAACCCTGGCGGGTAGCGCCTTATCGCGATCTGGTGTGCGAAGCCGCCGGAACCGACTGGTTCGAGTTGCCGCGTGAAGAGAAATACCGTCGGGCGAAGGAACTGGGTACTCAGGTTATGCCGGATTGGACGGATCTTGAGATTACGCATGAGATTTATGAAAAACTGGTTGAAGATACCCTTATCGAACCGACTTTTGTCACCCGGCTGCCGGCCGAACTGGTACCTTTGGCGCGCCGTTGCGAGGACGATCCGTCGCTGGTCGATGTTTACGAATTGGAAATCAACGGTCAGGAGATCAGTCCCGGATATACCGAGTTGAACGATCCGGTGGATCAGCGCAGGCGCTTTATGGAACAGGTTACGCTCTCCGGCAAAGACCCCGCACAGGCAGTGGATGAGGATTTTCTGGTGGCGCTTGAATACGGCATGCCGCCGACCGGTGGCATGGGTATGGGAATCGACCGTCTGGTTATGTTGCTCACCGGGGCGGATTCCATCCGCGATGTCATTTTGTTCCCGCAGATGAAACCGAAAAAATGATTCTCTTTGACTTTCCGGAATTTTGTGTAAAACTCCCGGAAAGTTATCCTGTTGTTCACCGGCAAATCAGTCGGATATTATCCTTTGCCCGGCGGTTGACAGAGTTTGCGGAAAACAGTATATTAAATCCGTTTGCGCCAAAGCCTGTCGGGTATGGTATTATCAGTCCGTAAGGCATAAAGTGCTGACGGATACCTTGACTTTATGTTTTCCGGATACTTTTTCGGTTTTATGTTTTTAGTTCTGTTTTAGTTTTATTTATATGAAAGGCGGGCGGTTGCTATGGCTAAGCGAAAAGACATTAAGAAAATATTGATTATCGGTTCCGGTCCGATCATTATCGGGCAGGCATGCGAATTCGATTATTCCGGTACACAGGCATGCAAGGCATTGCGGGAGCTTGATTACGAAGTGGTTCTGGCGAATTCCAATCCTGCCACTATTATGACGGATCCAGGTATGGCCGATCATACTTACATTGAGCCGCTCTGCGTTGATTCGGTCCGCCGGATCATTGAAAAAGAGCGTCCCGATGCATTGCTGCCGAATCTGGGCGGTCAGACCGCTTTGAATCTGGCGATCGAATTGCAGGAAGCCGGAGTTCTGAAAGAGTTCAATGTCAAAGTCATCGGTGTTGATCTCGATGCTATCAAGCGCGGCGAAGACCGGATTGAGTTTAAGGCGACCATGAACCGTCTGGGTATCCCGATGGCGCAGTCAGAGCCGAGTTATTCGGTGGAGGAAGCGGAGCGGATCGCGGATAAACTCGGATATCCGGTCGTGCTTCGTCCCGCCTATACCATGGGCGGTACCGGCGGCGGCATTGTCTATAACCGCGAGGAATTGCGCGAGGTAGTTGCTCGCGGTCTGGCTGCCTCCATCATAGGGCAGGTGCTGGTCGAGGAATGCGTGCTGGGCTGGGAGGAACTGGAACTGGAAGTCGTGCGCGATGCGACCGGCAAAAAAATCACGGTGTGCTTTATCGAGAATGTTGATCCGATGGGCATTCATACCGGGGACAGTTTCTGCGTGGCTCCGATGTTGACGGTGTCCGAAGAAGTGAAGAAACAATTGCAGGATTACGCATACCGGATCGTTGATGCCATCGGGGTTACAGGCGGCACCAATGTACAATTCGCCCATAACCGCAAGGACGGGCGCATAATCGTGATTGAAATCAATCCGCGCACCAGCCGTTCCAGTGCGCTGGCCAGCAAGGCGACCGGTTTCCCGATTGCGGCTGTTTCCACTAAACTTGCCGCCGGTATGACTTTGTCGGAAATGCCTTATTGGCGTGACGGCAGTTTGGATAAGTACACTCCGTCCGGAGATTATGTGGTGGTGAAGTTTGCCAGATGGGCGTTTGAAAAATTCCCGCAGGCCAAAGATCATCTCGGTACCCAGATGAAGGCGGTCGGCGAAGTGATGAGTATCGGCAAAAATTTCAAAGAGGCGTTTCAGAAAGCCGTTCGTTCTCTGGAAATCGGACGTTCCGGACTTGGACTGGATAAAAAAATCGGGAAAATGACTCTCGAAGAATTGAAAATTGCCGCCGCCAATCCTTCCAGCAAGCGTTTTTTCCATCTATATGAGGCATTCAAAAAAGGTCTTTCCGTGGAAGATGCGGTGAAAATTACCGCTATATCCGAATTCTTCCTTTTGCAGATGAAGGAATTGGCTGAGACAGAGATCGCTTTATCGGCGCAAACCTGGATGGCTTTGCCGGATGATATGCTGATTTCCGCCAAACGTGATGGTTTCTCCGATAAATATCTTGGAAAACTGTTCAATGTGCCGGAAAAAACGGTGCGCGAACGCCGGCTGGCATTGGGATGCCGGGTATCATTTTGCAAAGTCCCGGTCAGCGGGGTGGACAATGCCAGTTATTATTATTCTACCTATGCCGGGGTTCCGGATGAAGTTCCGGTCAGCGGCAACCGCAAAATCATGATTCTCGGCGGCGGTCCCAACCGTATCGGACAGGGAATCGAATTCGATTATACTTGCGTGCATGCCGCTTTCGCTTTGCGCGATTCCGGATACGAATCTGTGCTTATTAACTGCAATCCTGAAACTGTTTCTACGGATTACGATACCAGCGATAAACTTTATTTTGAACCGCTTACCGCCGAGGATGTGCTGGCGGTTTATGCCAAGGAGAAGCCGGCCGGTGTGATCGTTCAGTTCGGCGGACAGACCCCGTTGAATATCGCGCAGGAGTTGAAAGATGCCGGTGTGAACATTATCGGGACTCAGCCAGAGGGTATTCGTCTGGCCGAAGACCGCGAATATTTCCGCGAACGGATGATTGCTTTGGGAATCAGACAGCCGGAGAGCGGCACGGCGCGTTCGCTGGACGAGGCCGTCGCTCTTGGACGGAAAATCGGTTATCCGGTGATGGTGCGTCCTTCATTTGTGCTGGGCGGTCGCGGTATGGCGGTGATATACAATGAGGAAATGCTCACCCGCTATGCAGTTGAGGCGATTCAGGTCAGTCCGGAATATCCGATGCTTATCGACCGTTTTCTGGATAACGCCGTTGAATGCGAAGTAGATGTAATCAGCGACGGCGTCGATACTTTCCTGCCGTCTGTTATGGAGCATATTGAACTGGCTGGTATTCATTCCGGCGATTCTGCTTGCAGTATTCCGCCTATTACACTGGCCCAGAAACATCTGGATACCATTGAACGGCATGCCGCCGCCATCGCTTCTGATTTTCGGGTTTGCGGTATCCTCAATGTGCAATTCGCAGTATGCGGGGACGAGGTGTGGATAATCGAGGCAAACCCGCGCGCGTCCCGCACTGTCCCGGTGATGAGTAAGGTTACCGGTATGCCGCTGGCGCGCATCGCTACATTCCTGATGCTTGGTCATAAATTATCGGAATACAAGGATATTCTGAAACCGCATCCGCGCAGTTATTTCGGAGTGAAAGAGGCGGTATTTCCGTTCAATATGTTCCCAGAGGTCGATCCGGTGCTGGGGCCCGAAATGCGCGCCACCGGCGAGGTTATGGGGTTGGCTTCCGGGTTCGGCATGGCTTATTACAAAGCCCAGTTGGCTTCCGGTTCTAAATTGCCTTTGAGCGGCAAAGTGCTGCTTACGGTTTCCGAGCGTGAACGTAAATATCTGTTGCCGATCGCCGCATCGTTGCAGGAACTCGGTTTTGAATTGCTGGCGACTGAGGGTACCTCCCGGTTTCTTGCGGAGCACGGCATTGAAAACCGGGAAGTCAAAAAACTTAACGAGGGGCGTCCTGATGTGGCTGACTATATCAAGAACCGGGAGGTCAGCCTTATCATCAATACCCCGATCGGTCAGCTCAGCAAAATCGATGACAGTTTCATCAGGATGCTGGCCATTCAGTACAAGGTGCCTTATGTGACCACTATCGCCGCGGCAAAAGCCACCGTGGCGGGAATTATTGAAGCCAAGCGCGGCGATTCTCCCTTGAAATCGCTGCAGGAATACCAGAGCGGCAAATAAGCATTACGGTTGCAAATATGACGGCGGTGTTGACGGCGCTTTCTGCTTTGGCGGTGACTGCTGCCGTTGTTGTTGCTGTTTCCGCTGTACATTACCGCCGGATCGCCGCTGTGGCGGAGGAACAGCGTGAAATTGCCGATTCCCGCCGGCGTGAACTGGCTGATTTTATCCTGCGTTTTTCATCCGGACTTCGTCGTACCAATGACACCGAATCGGCGATGCATGCGGCTGCGCGGCGGGTGGCGGAGCAGACGGATGCGGAATCCTGCGCTATTTACGAAGTGTCCGGTGAACATATTGCGGCTGCCGGTGTTCACGGTAATTATCCTTTAACCTGCGCCGCCGGTTCAGCCACCCGGCATTATCGCCTGTTTGAAAATATGCGCCGGGAAACGGTTCAAGTCGGTCGCGGTTTTCTCGGCATGGTCGCCGCTACCGGTCAGGCCGAACTGGTGCCGGACGGTTCTACTGATTATCGTTTTGTAGATTATCCTTCCTGTTCATCGCTGGGCAGTATTATGGCTATTCCTTTGTTTCAGGACGGCAACCTTTCCGGATTGGTATGTGTTGTAAACAACCGTTCCGGAGGTTCGTTTTCCGAACAGCAGTTAGAGCGGCTTAAATCTTTGTCCGGTCAGGTGCGGACGGTTTGTGAACTTGTAAACGTATACCGCGAACTCAGCCGCAGAAACCGTCTGGATCAGGAATTGGAATTCGCCCGTAATCTGCAACTTTCATTATTGCCGCAGGCTTTCCCGTCCTGGGATCAGTTCAGTATAAATGCTTTTTCCCGTCCAGCCAAGGAGATGAACGGCGATTTCTATGATTTTGTGGAGATTGATTCAGAGCGCCTTCTGGTGATTATCGGCGATGCGTGCGGCAAGGGTATTCCAGCCTGTCTGCTTACCGCCATGGCCCGCAGTTATGCCCGGTGTCTGGCAACTGAATTTACCAGTTTGGCCGAATTTTTGAAGGCGATGAATGATAAATTATACCGCGATATCGACAGTGATCGTTTTTTGACTTTGGGGTGTTGTCTGGTGGATAAAAAACAATCGTTGGTGGAGTTTGGGCGCGCCGGTCATACAGATTTGGTACAATTCGTGCACAACCACATCCGCACTTTGCTGCCGGACGGTTCCGCATTGGGTATTTTACCTCCGGAATTCGCCGGGTACGATACTATCTGTATGTCCATCGATCCTGGCACCAGTGTGCTGATGTTTTCCGATGGAATAACCGAGGCGCTTAATCAGGATAATCAGGAATTCGGTTTGAAACGCCTTACCGAAGTATTCGCTGCCGCCTGCGCGGAAAACATGGCTCCGGAGCAGGCGATTGAGCATGTGATGAATGCGGTTGTTGATTATGAAGCCGGACAGAACGATGATCAGACTTTGGTTCTGATCCGTCATACCGGCCGCATCGGAGCCTGACGGGCGGCATGGAAAATGGCGGCGCCGCGTAAAATCGCGATTTTGGCAGCCGGGGATTTTCCGTCCGGTCCGGAAGCGGTGACAGAACTCCGTTCCGCCGATGTTTTGATTGCCTGCGATGGTGCCGCCGCGGCGGCGTTGGAACATTCTTTCACACCTGATTTCATTGTCGGCGACGGCGACAGTTTGCCAACCGGGTTTATTCCGTCCGGCGAAACTCGTTTGATCCGGGTAAGTGAACAGGAAACCAATGATCTTAACAAAGCGTTCCGGTTCGCAGAAACCGTTGCCGCTTCTGATGACGGAATTGTATTGCTGGGAGCTACCGGGAAACGTGAAGATCACATGGTCGGTAACATTTCTCTGCTGGCGGAATTCTCCTTGCGCCGCGGCAATGTGCGCATGGTAACGGATCACGGAGTTTTTTATGCGTTTGACCGTCCTCGGGTTTTTCAGACGTTTCCGCGCCAGCCGCTGTCGTTTTTCAATCCGTGGTCGGCTCCGGCGGTGATTTCGGCCGAAGGAGTTGAGTATCCGCTGTCTGGGTTCTCTCTCCGTTGCTGGTGGTCTGCCGCTTTGAACGCAGCTTCCGGAACGGAGTTGAAGATTATTGAGGTTGAAAGCGAAGGTCCGTTGTTGTTGTTTGCCGCTTTCCGGGGAGCGGTATGAAACAATCGACCGGAAGTTGCATTTAATTCTCCGGAGCATTAAGTTTACATTTACATACAGATATGAACAGCGCGAAGAGAGAGGATTCCCGTTATGCGGTCAGGACAGTTAAAACGGCTTCTTGCTGAGAAGATTCTTATTTTTGACGGAGGTTTCGGTACCGAACTTTACCGGCGGAATTTTTTTGTCAATACTTCTTATGAGGAATTGAATCTCAGCCGTCCGGAAACAGTATGCGCTATTCATCAGGCATATGTCGAAGCCGGAGCCGAAGTGCTGACCACCAATACTTATAATGCGAATGCTTTGAAACTCCGCGAATTCGGAATATCCGACAAAGCCGCGGAGATAAACGCCGCTGCCGTTGCACTGGCGAAAAAAGCGTCTGCCGGCTGTACCGATATGCTTATCGCCGGTTCCATAGGTCCGGTTTCCGGCGGGGAAGATGAGGAAATTAAGTATGCGTTGCAGGAGCAGCTTCTGGCATTGGAAAACGCCGGCGCGGATTTCATAATTTTTGAATCCTTATGTAACCGCCGGGATATCGATGCCGCTTTGGCGGCTGTCACCGGATCCGGTATCGCACCGGTGTTCAGTCTGGTAGCGGATGAGGACGGCAAACTTGCCGACGGCAGTGCCGCTGCGGATGCCGTTGCACTTATCGAAAAAGCCGGTGTCGCCGATGCGCTCGGACTAAATTGCGGCAAGGGACCGGAAACCACTTTGCAGGCGATGATGCTGATTGCGGAGCGGACGGCATTGCCGATGATAATTCAACCCGGTGCCGGTGTGCCTAAAAATGTTGACAATCGCTTTATGCCGATGACCACACCGGAATATTTTACGACTTATGCGCTCCGTTATGTCAGTCTGGGCGCCCGTGCGGTCGGAGGGTGCTGCGGTATATCTCCGGCTCATATCGCCGATTTGGCCAGGTCGCTTAAACCGATGGTTAAAACCGGAAGCAGTGCTGTGCCGGCGGTGGAAATCAAAGAGACGGATTTACCGGAGCCGCTGCCGACGGCGGAAAAAAGCGGATTCGGCCGGAAACTGGCGGCCGGAAACTGGCTGAAATTAGTGGAGATGACTCCTCCGCGCGGTTATGACTTGACTGATACTGTGAGGAAAGCCGCCCGGTGCCGCGAGGCCGGATTCGATGCGGTTAACATCCCGGACGGTCCACGGGCGAGTTGCCGGATATCGCAGGTTGTTACCGCCGCCGAGATACAGGAAAAAGCCGGGATCGACACTGTGGTGCACTGTTGTTGCCGGGACCGTAATTTGATCAGTATCCAGTCGATGATACTCGGGTGCATGGCCAAGCGGCTGAATAACATTCTGTTCATCACCGGAGATCCGCCTAAACTCGGCGATTATCCGTTCAGTTCCGGTGTTTTTGACGTTGATTCCATCGGGCTTATAAAATTGCAGAGCCGGCTTAACCGCGGTGTCGATGCCGGCGGATATCCGCTTGGGAACGGAGTTAAGACCGCAGTTGTTTCCGGCGCCGGTGCGGATCCCAATGCCATCGATCCGGAGCGGGAATACCGCCGTTTGGCGGAAAAAGTCGAAGCCGGGGCGGAATTTATAATAACTCAGCCGGTTTTTGAACCGGAGATTCTGTTGAAATTTCTGAAACGGATACGCGGTTTCAATATTCCGGTTATAGCCGGAGTGTGGCCGTTTGCCAGTTACCGCAACGCATTGTTTATGCAGAAAGAAGTGCCGGGAGTGGTGGTCCCGGACTGGGTGATGAAGGCAATGGAGCGCGCCGGTGACAAAGCGGCTCAGCGCGAAGAGGGAATTCGGATAGCGAAAACTATTCTAAACGAAATACACTCCGAAGTGCGCGGAGTGGCTACCAGCGCTCCGTTCGGGAATGTCGAAACGGCTATCGCGGTGTGCGAGGGCCTTTAACTGTTGCGGCATCATGCTGGAAAACAGTCAAAATCTTTTTTTGTTCTTGTTTTATAAGAACCGTTGTCGAATTGCATTTGCGGTTATACTGACCGCCGCCGCCGTTGTCCGTTTCGGATTATTGGCGACTGCTTCCGGCTCCTTTGTCCGGCTGGATACTCCGGGATATTTCGAACCTTTTACCCGGGCGCCGGGATTGCGGTGGTTTTCCTTTTTAACAGGGTTCGGATATCTTCCGCTTGCATTGACGTTTGTTTCCCTGCTGACAGTCGTGCTGGTTTATTGCGCCGCTGAATGCTGGAGTTGTTCCAGAAACGCGGCTCTCGCCGCAATGTTTTTTTCCGCCTTCAATCTGACGGCGATCGCCAATGCGCCTTTGGTGCTCAGCGATACCCTGTTTGGCTTTTTTGCCGCTGCTGTTTTTTGGGAATTCGGAAAATTTTACCGTTTCTGCCGGGTAAGGAATTTTATCTTTGCCATGTTGTCCGCCGGTATCGGCACGCTGATTCGTCCGATCGGGCTTTTATGGTTTATTCCGGCGTCGGTCGCCGTATTACTGATGCCGCATTGCGATTTTCGCCTCCGTATAAAAGCATTTGTCTCCGGCAATGCTGTATTCGCATTGACGGTTTTACCGCTGATGCTGTTCAATGCCGCTCATGGCGCCGGCTTCTGTATCGATACTAACACCGGTGCAGTCTATCATCAGAACGGCGCGATGCTGCTTGCGGAAATAAATCAAAGCAGTTACGAGGAGGAGAAGCACCGCATTGATGCCGGTTTGGCGGAGGAGTTCCGCAACCGGGAAAAATACCCTGATGCCGCCTCCCGGGAACGTTACCGCAAAAAGATGTTTGTTAAGTTGGCTGCCGCTCATCCTGCAATTTGGCTGAAGCAGCAGTTAAATTGGAAAATCCTGATACCTGATGCCCCGTCCTATTTGGAATTGCTCGGTAAAACCGCCGGAGACAGAGGCACTATGGATGTGATGCAGCGTTACGGGGTCTGGGCCGGGGTGAAACATTATTTCGCTCCGTACGGATACGGCGATATCCCGTGGTATGCCGTCTGCTGCACCGGAATAATGTATGTCTTCGCGGCGTTTACTTTGCTGCTGTGGATTTATGAATGGCGCGGCAAATGGTATTTTCTGCTGTTGTTTTTGGTTTTCGCGGAATATTATCTGTTCCTGCCGGGAGCGATCAGCGCTCCGAGGTATGTGATTCCGGCGCTGCCTTTTTTGGCTGCTATGGCCGGATTGTGTTACAGCCGGTTACTGGCATACCGGCCGGTCGCGGTTGACCTTGGCAATGTGTGCGTGAAATTGGATTTCCGGGACTGTTTCCGCCGTCTCGGCATTACCGATGCTGCGTCGCTGCCTCCGGATATTCTGTCTGTTCTGGACTGTTGCGAACGCGGACTTTTAACTGACGGTGAGATGTTGCGCTATATCGCCGGAAAATACGGGGTGTCCCGAACAGAAGCAGGGGAAATTTTCGGTTCGATTATCAGCGCTCCGGTCGCCGGAATGCGGGAAACTTTATCCGGATGCCGACGTTTCGGGCTCGTGCCGAGAATGTTTTCGGATACCGGTGCTTTTCATCTGCGTGCCGTGCTGAAATCGGCGCCTTTTTTGCATCGGTATGCCGATGGAGTATACAGTTTTTCCGCCGGAGCGAAGAAGCCGGAGGCGAAGATGTTTGAAGCATTTGAACTGGCTTACGGCAAACCGGTGTTATATGTGGACGACCGGCCGGATTTAATCGCCGCTGCCCGTAGCCGCGGCTGGACGGCCGAGCTATTTGTTTCTGCTGATGAGTTGCATTGCCTGCTGAGTAAGATACGCCGTTCGTTTTAGGTTTTTTCCGCATTGAAAATATGGTTCCGCAGAAATATATTACCATTGAAATAGGCGGGATATAATGTTGAGCCGTTTCGATTCTGGACGGGGTGTTTCGCGGAGCGTGCGATTGTGGAAGACGAAAGAACGGAAAAATATTCAAACAGTCTGCTGGCTTACCTCCGCCGCATCGGCATATTCGCGCTGATGCTGCTGGCGGTGCTGGCGCTGATTTCTTATTCGCCCGCGGATGCCGCGGTGATAACCGGCGGTGCGGATCGTCCGTTCCGCAACTGGATCGGTCCGTCCGGCGGTTGTATGGCTTATGTTTTGCTGATGTTTACCGGGTTGACCGCCTATCCGCTGATATTGCTGTTGTTTTTTCAGACGCTCCGCAATTTGTTTCGTCCCGCCGGACGTAATGCTGCGGCGACTTTGTCCGGATATGCGTTGCTGACATTCGGTCTGATTATTCTGCTGGGTTCCGCTCCGCACTATTTTGCCCCGCTTGCCGCCGCGGCCGGTCTGGGCCGTGCCGACCGGGCCGGTCTGGTTTTGTCCGGCGGAGTGCTCGGGCAGATGCTGAGTTTACCGCCGCAGCCTGAAATTCTGCCGCGCGGCGGTCTGTTTCCGGCATTGATCGGTTCCGTCGGAACGGTGATTTGCGGTTGGGGGTTGCTACTGACCGGTATAGCGGTGATTTATACGTTTTCCTGGCATGATTTTATGAAAGCGCGCTTTTTTGCCGGCAATGACGACCGAATCCCTTCCGGCAAGCCGATTTCCTTGCGGGAAAGGTTGTTGCGCGGTTTTTCCCGTGGCGAAGAAGAAAGCGGAAAAAAAACTGATTCCGCGTATGTTGATGCCGATGAGCCGTCACGTTCCGCCGAACACCGTCAGGAGCAGACTGATTTGCTGGCCGGATTAGAAGACGCTATGACATTATCCGCCCGGACTTCCGCTCCGGAGGTTGTTGATTCATTTAGCGGCGGACCGGCGGCGCGTCCGTGCGCCCCCGTCGCGTCCGTTCCGGAACCGGGGCGCAAAATAACCGTTTCCGGTGTTAAAACATCTCCGGTTAAAAATGAGAAAGCGTATGAATTGCCATCGGTGAATATGCTTTCCAAAGGTGAAGATGTACTGGGTGAAAATAAGGAAACCATTACGGAAACCATTAATTCCTTACAGCATACTTTGGATAGTTTTAAGATTCCGGGTACGGTTACCGGTTATGTTACCGGTCCGAGACTGACCAGATATGAGATTTCACTCGAAGACGGCTACGATGTCAAAAAACTGGTCGGCTTCGACCGCACCATAGCGATGAACCTGAGAGCGGTCAGCGTCCGTATTCTGGCTCCTATTCCCGGCCGTGATGTGGCCGGTGTGGAAATTCCCAACAAGCGGTCCGCCTCGGTGTTTCTCCGGTCAGTTATGGAGAGCGATGAATGGGTGAAGAGCCGGGCGAAGATACCGGTGGTACTCGGCCGCGATGTGGTAGGCAATCCGCTGATTCTGGATTTGACCAAGGCTCCGCACCTGCTGATCGCCGGTACTACCGGTTCCGGAAAAAGCGTATGTATGAACACGCTGATGATGAGTCTGATGTTCCGCTTTTCTCCGGATGATTTGCGGCTGATAATGGTTGATCCTAAATTTGTGGAATTCGCTGATTATGCCAAACTTCCGCATTTGATCACTCCGCTTATGAACGAAGCGGAAAAAGTGCCGGTGGCTTTACATTGGGCTACGGTGGAAATGGATAACCGTTACCGTATTTTCGCCGAAGCGGGAGTTAAGCAGTTGAGCGAGTACAATAGCCGCCCGGAAGATGCGCCCGGCATTTGCGATGAAGACGGGAATGAGTATCCGCGCCGGATTCCGTATTTGCTGGTGATTATCGATGAGCTGGCGGATTTGATGAGCATTCCGGAATCCCGGCGGGATTCGGAAAACTATATTTCCCGTATTGCGGCCAAGGGGAGGGCTGCCGGAATACATCTTGTTATAGCCACGCAGCGTCCGGACACCCGTACCATTACCGGCACGCTAAAGAATAATCTGCCGACCCGGGTGGCATTCAAAGTTGGTCAGATGCAGGACAGCAGAGTGATTCTTGACTGCAACGGAGCCGAGGCCTTGCTGGGGCAGGGCGATATGCTTTTCAACGGTCCCGGCGCCATGGCCTTGGAGCGGGCGCAGGGTGCGTTTACCCCCGATGGCGATATCAAGGCGGTGGCGGCATTCTGCTCCAGTCAGCGCGAGCAAGAATTTAACGATCAGGTTTTGGCGGAAAAGAAAGAAACAGAGGAAAATGAAGATGATGACGGCGAAATATTCTCCGGGGAACCGGTATTTGCAGGTGATATCGATATCGATCCTGTTGTCAAAAAATATCTGCAGCCGGGTGATGATGACATCGTGCGCCAAGCATTGGAAATTATCCTGCTGGAGCGCAAGGCCAGTACCAGTTATCTGCAGCGCCGGCTGGTAATCGGATATAATAAAGCGGCATCGCTGATTGACTTATTTGAAAAGCGCGGGATAGTCGGACCTCCCAGCGGCAGCGGCAAGAAACGTGAAATTATGATTTTTGATGATATTGTTGAAAATGAATAAGGCTGGAAGGAGGCACAGTGATGGAAGATATTGATATTGCTCCTTCGGAAAAATCGTACAGTATTGCTCCCGGGGAGACGCTGGGCGGTTTTCTTAAACGGTTGCGGACTTCGCGGGGGATGAGTGTGGATGCCGTGGCCGCGGATACCAGAATCCTTCGGGATTATATCGAGGCGCTGGAAGCGGACAAACCGGATAAACTGCTTCCGGTTTATGCTGTCGGCTATGTGCGCAGACTGTGCGGTCTGTACGCTGTTCCCCAGGATTGTATTGATGCGGTTACTGCTGATTTGCGCGGCAGGATGAGTTGTGAATTGCCGGAAGATATATCTAAAAGTGTGGTCGATCAGGAGGGCAGTGAAGAAAACGACCGCCGTATCCGTCTGCTGATGGTTGCGCTTTGCGGCGGCGGCGCTTTGCTGGCCGCATTGCTGATATTCGCGGTTGTCATCCTGGTGTCGTCCATCGGATCTGCCGGCAAATCTTCGGTTTTTAACGAGCAGAGAATTATGCGTTTGCAGCCGCCGCAAACGCTGCCTTTTATCGAAATGAAATGATTCCGAAATATTGAAAAATCGCAACTCTGTGCTATAGTGTAAGTTATGAATATATCAGTTGTCAGCGGTTCGAATATGGAGTTTTCCGGTATCTTTCTTTGAAGACAGGGGTATACTGCGGCAGCCCCTTTGCGTTTTATGTGAATGATATGCATATATCCCGGAAATGATATTTTGAAGTACGGAACAAACCAAACGGAGTCTTAGAAATGAAAATAGACGAAATAAAAGCCATCGTTAAATTGATGAAGGAAAACGATCTTACTGAATTCCGGATAGAGGAGGAAACCGCTAATCTGTGCATTCGGCGCAACGGTTCCGTATCCGCGGTGCCCCTTGTTTCTCCGCCGGTTGTATCTGTTGCTTCTCCTGTGCCGGTGCCGGAAAAGACTGTTGCCGGGCCGGAGAGACCGGATAAGGATGATAAGCAGGAGATCATTGTTTCTCCTCTGGTGGGGACTTTTTATCTGGCGCCCTCCCGCGATGCCGCTCCGTTTGTCAATGCGGGTGACAAGGTCACGAAAGATACCGTGGTCGGTATAATCGAAGCCATGAAGGTGATGAACGAAATCAAGGCGGAAAAGAGCGGTGTGATAAAAGAGGTTTTGGTTGGTAACGGTCAGGCGGTTGAGTACGACCAGCCGCTCTTTGTTCTGGAATAAAAATAACCGGCGTTCTGAATATGTTCAGCAAAGTTTTAATTGCCAACCGCGGCGAGATCGCCCTGCGCGTGATACGGGCCTGCAAGGAGCTGGGGATCCGTACGGTAATGGTATATTCCAAGGCGGATGCCGACTCGTTGCCGGTGCGTCTGGCGGATGAATCCGTCTGCATCGGCCCTTCTCCAGCCGCTTCCAGTTATTTACTTATCGAGCGCATTCTGGCGGTTGCGGAAATATGCGATGTGGATGCGATTCATCCCGGTTACGGTTTCCTGTCTGAAAACGCTTATTTTGCCGAGGCCTGTGCCAAGCACGGCATAGTGTTTATCGGTCCTTCTCCCGATGCGATGCGGGCTTTGGGCGACAAGGCGATGGCGCGTGAAACCATGAAACAGGCCGGAGTCCCGGTTACTCCAGGGAGTTCGGGATTGGTTTCCGATGAACAGGATGCGCTTAAAGTCGCCCATAAACTGAAATATCCGGTGATTATAAAAGCGGTGGCCGGCGGCGGCGGGAGGGGCATGCGTATCGCTCACAACGATGCCAGTCTGCGTCAGGGTTTCCATGCGGCGAAAAAGGAGGCGGAAAACGCTTTCGGCAACGGCGACATGTATATTGAAAAGTACCTGGTTAATCCCCGGCACATCGAAATTCAGATTTTGGCGGATAATTACGGGCATGTGGTTCATCTCGGCGAGCGCGATTGCAGTGTGCAGCGCCGTAATCAGAAATTGCTGGAGGAGTCTCCGTCTCCGGCCGTTAATGACAAATTGCGTGAAAAACTCGGCGCCGCGGCGGTAAAGGCGGTCAAAGCGGCCAATTATACCGGGGCCGGGACGATTGAATTTTTGTGTACTGACCGCGGTGATTTCTATTTTATGGAGATGAATACGCGGATTCAGGTTGAACATCCGGTAACCGAGGAAGTAACCGGTATCGATCTCATAAAAGAGCAGATCCGTATTGCCGCCGGAGAAAAACTGTCAGTCCGGCAGAAAGATGTCCGCATCGGCTGCCATGCCGTTGAGTGCCGGATAAATGCGGAAGACGTGTTGCACAATTTTGCGCCGTCGCCCGGAAAAATTTCTTTGTTCATTCCCTGCGGCGGTCCCAATGTGCGGCTGGATACCCATGTTTACAGCGGTTACATTATTCCCGGCTATTATGACAGTATGATAGCCAAAGTTATCGTGCGCGGTCCTACCCGGGCGGATGCTATCGCGACGATGAAGCGGGCATTGGATGAAATGACGGTCGCCGGAGTGCGGACAACGATTCCTTTCCACAAGTTTATTCTCGGCCATAAGGATTTCACCGCCGGCAAATACGATACCGGTTTTGTGGAGCGCCTGATTCAGGAACGGGCTAAAATCCACCGTGACGAGTGAGTCTTTATGACGGTTCCTCTGATTCTGGCATCAACATCTCCCCGCCGCAGAGAGTTGTTGCGGAGGATTGTATCCGGTTTTTCCGTTGTTTCTGCCTCCGGTGATGAAATAATTTCCGCTTCTGATGTCAGAACGGTGCCTTGCCGTAACGCCGTGCTGAAAGCGGAATCGGTTTTTACCCGTTTCCCGGATGCCCTGGTTATCGGAGCCGACACAGTGGTGCTGCTGGATGACCGGATATTGGGTAAACCGGCTGACCGTGAGCAGGCGCTGGAGTATTTGATTTCGTTGTCCGGCCGGACTCATGAGGTTTTGACCGGTGTGGCTTTGCGCGGCCCCGGGTGTTCAAAGGATTGGACCGAGGTGACTGAAGTTATTTTCAAACCGTACACGGCCGCTGATGCTGTCCGCTATATGGAGCTGGTGGATGTGTCGGATAAAGCCGGAGCGTATGCGATTCAGGAACACGGCGGCATGTTGCTGGAAAAAATCAACGGCGAACAGGAAAACGTTATCGGACTTCCGCTGATTAGATTGCGCTCTGAATTGTGCGGTTACGGTATCGGCAGCGCGCCGCGGCGGTAAAAAAGTTTCCCCGCCTCCCGGTGTTCGAGAGAGGACAGCAGAAGACGCAGAATTTCGTCATCGGCGCATATCAGGGCTATTCTTCCGGAATAAGGGTATTTACCCATGCGTATATTTGCCATGGACGGCATTATGCCGTTGACCGATGCGGTTTTTACGGTCGCCGGGCATGAGTCCAGCCAGCCGCCTGCGCCGATGCCGCCCGGAGTGGCGGCCGTCATCAGTACCAATTCAGATTCATTGTCGTATTCCGTCGCATATTCCGGAGATATTTGGGAAATCAGCCCGTTGACGCGCAGGGCGGCGCTGTTGGTGAAAAAAACGCTTATCGGTTCGTTCCAGACGCATAATCCCAGCCAATTCGCCTTGCCTTGCCCGAATATGCTGTTGAAAACTTCCGGCCGCATATCTTCCAGCGGATTTACCGGATTCAAGTAGAATATCACCGGCAACGCGGCATAAAAGCGGGGAATATAACCGTTTTCCTTCGGTATATCCGTTTCTTTTATCACAATGGCATCCGCAATACCGTCTTTCAGCATGAGCGCCGCTTCCGCAGCGGTTTTGCTTGTCCAGCGGAAAGCCGGACGTTCCGCCTCCGGCCGGGCTGCGATGACGGCCAGTGCGCAACTTCGCAGCACGGATGCTCCGCCTGGTACTGCATCGGCTACCGTGATACCTTGAATCACCGCCGGCAGCACCATAAGGAAAATGGTTTGCAGAATCGCCGCCGGCTTCATTTTCCGTAAATTTCCGCCAGCGTTGCGACAAGCCGTTTCATTTCTTCTTCAGTTCCGACGGTGATGCGCACGTATTCCCTGGTTGACGGGGCGTCAAAATAGCGTACGATAACGGCTTGCTTGCGCAGTTCTTCAAAACAGCGGTGTCCGTTGCGGTCCGGCGGCGCGCAGAAGATGAAGTTGCTGCACGACGGTACCGTTTCGAACCCCATCCCGGTCAGAGCCTCCGCAAGTTGCTTCCGTAACCGTATGGTTTCGGCACAGTTGCCGCGCATATAACCTGAATCCCTGGCCGCCGCCATCGCCAGCCGTTGAGTGAGAGCATCGACATTGTAGGAATCTTTAAGTTTCATCATGTTTTCTATCACTTCCGGGGAGGATACGGCATAGCCGAAACGCAGTCCGGCCAGAGAATAACTCTTGGAAAAAGTGCGCGATATTATGACATTTTCAAATTCCCGCAGCAATCCGATGCAGTTGTCGTCCGCAAAATCGGCATAAGCCTCATCGATCAGCACCATGCCGTCGAATCCGGCGCAAATGCGCCGCATCTCCTCCATGGGGAAAGTGTTGCCGGTCGGAGCATTGGGGCGCGCCATCGCCAGCAGGTTTGCCCCCCGTGCCTGTTCCAAGAAATTTTCCGGCAGGCTGAAAGTGTGCGGACGCAGAGGAATACGCTTTACCGGCGCATTCTGCATGGCGGCCAATACCGGATATAATGAATAAGTCGGCTCCGGACAGGCCATCGGGCGGTCCGGAGCGGTGAAAGCCCGGAATATCATGGTCAGGATGTCATCCGAGCCGTTTCCGGCTATGATATTTTCTCGCGCTACTCCGTTCAGCGCGGCCAGTTCGTCCCGCAGCGCATCGGCGGTCGGATCCGGATACCGCCGCAGGGATGAGCAGTCGAACTCCGCCAGCGCTTTCGCCAGTCCGGGAGACGGCGGAAACGGGTTTTCATTGGTGTTGAGTTTGCATAGATTTGCGATTTTCGGCTGCTCTCCCGGGGCATAGCCGGACATTTGCGCTATTTCAGGCCGCAGATACTTTTTCATGTTCTTGATACTCCGCCAGCAATACGGTTATAATTCCTGACCGCAGTTACTTTACCGGGTTAATGTATATCGCCCGGTAGCGAAAAACAAATACCCGTAGTATTGCGTAATTCTGATTACGGTATTACCTTATTATAGCATTGCGATATGTGTTTTTGGAGAACTGTTCCGTACTTGATTTCAATATTTTCCGGAGGTTGCTTGTGTCTGTGCGCAATTTGGTATTGTCCGCTTTGTCGGTCATGGTGATTCTGGAGAGCGGGGCGGCGGTTAACGATGACGGTCCCTGGGATGCGGTTGTCCCTTCCGCGGAATGGCGCGCGGTGGCTCCTGAACGGCTGTATGTCGAACCCGGAAGCTGTGCACCGCTCGAATTCGAACTTCTGCATCCTGATAAATTGCCTGAAGAGCTGGACTATGTTTTTCTGGACTACCTCGGGGCGGTTCACAGTGCCGGAAAAATCCGCCGTAACGGCGGCATGATTGCGGTCCCGGCTCCGGCGGAACAGGGGTTTTACGAACTCAATCTGCCGCAGGTGCCGCTGGCGGCCGGCGCGGTGGTGTTGCCACACCCCGCTGAACCGGATGATTTTTTCGCCTGCGATACGGTTTTTTCATATTTCGATGTTTATGACCGCAATCCCGGTTTGATCCGCACTTCCTGCCGTATCCTTAAGCGCATCGGTGTCGGCTGGATACGCGAACGGATGAAACGTTACCGCAGCGAGACGGAATTCGGTAAATTCGAATGGGATAAGGCCGCAATGGAAGTCCCGGTCCGTTCCATTGCCCCGGAGGAAGGGTTGAAAATACTCGATATGTGTCATCTCGGCACTTATTTCCGGAAGCAGTATCCCAAGCGTGAACCCGGATTACTGCCGGACAATATGGTTGAGTGGTATCTCGGGTGGTGTAAGACCGCGGAAAAATACGGACCTGTCTGGGGGGCTTTCGAGCAGTGGAATGAGCCGGATCTTGGTTTTCTTCCCGGCGATGTTTTGACCGCTCATAACCGGGTGCAGGCCAAGGCGTTCTCGGATGCCGGATACGGTGGTGTGCCGCTGGTCGGCGAAGCGTTCGCCAGTTATTATCCTGATTACCGCAATTTTGATATTTACTTGAAAAACGGGTTGCTGGATGAATGTGACGCGTTAAGTTTTCACAGTTACAAACATCCGGTCAGTACTCAGGAGCAGATGCTGCGTTACCGCGAACTGGTGAAACACGGCGGCCGTCCGGCCATGCCGCTGTGGATCAGCGAGGGCGGCAAGCCATGGGACCGCGGTCCGCGCCGTCCTTCGCCGGTTGCGGACAACTGGTCCGCCCGCCAGATGTCCGGCAGCGCACTGGTGGCCAAGGCTTGCGGAATTGAACGTTATTTCCTTTTTGTGATGAGTTATTATGAGGAAGGCCATAATATATACACGCTGCTTGATGTCGATTTCACTCCGTTGCGCTGTATGGCGGCCTATGCTTATTTGGCCAGCCGTCTGGCCGGCAAGGAATATCTGGGTACGGTGCGCGGTGTGGACGGCGCCGAATTGTCGTATGTTATGGGCGGCGGCGGTGAAACGGTACTGTGGCTTTA
>JAZRUY010000120.1:0-9711 GCA_045598845.1 Victivallaceae bacterium | reverse complement strand
CGTTGATGTGACCGCTGCCGAACGGCATGGCGACCAGAAAGTCTCCGTAAACGACAAATTTGTTGAAAATGTTTTTCAATTCCTTCTGGCTGTACATGGTGTATTATCCTTGTCTTGGGATTGAACTTTGGAAAGATACTTACCGGTACAGCGGCTCCGGATATTTTCCGGATTCAGCCATCTTGCGCAATTCGGCGCATACCACCGGCCGGTCTGCCTGATAGGTTACCCCGAACCAGCTGTCGCCGCTGTGCAGCAGTTTTATCTCCGCTTTGTCACGTTTTATCAAGGTGTCCACCGTGCCGGGCAGGTAGAACTCGCTCTTGATTTCTCCGCCGTGTTCGCGCAGGAATTCGATGAACAGCGCTTCCAGTTCATCCACGAATTCCGGCATGAATCCCCAGGAGTTCATCGACACCAATTCATCGCCGGTGAAACTTAATTCTGAATTATCCGGTTCCTGACTGAAGATTTTTCCGTCGCGTAAAAAAATCTTGGTATGCTCGGTTACCGTGCTGAGATTTCCGTTTTTTCCGCCGCAGATGCCGCGCGCCACCGAGCCGTTTTCGCTCAAGGTGTTGCGCAGAGTAAAGGCGGCTATGCATCCTCGCACCTTGTCTGATTTTACCGTTTGCCCGCGCAGATATTCCGCGATTTTTTCGTAACTGTCGCGTCCGTAGAAGTCATCGGCGTTGATTACCGCGAACGGACCGTCGATGAGTTTACGCGCCGCATACAGCGCATGGGCGGTTCCCCACGGCTTGACCCGGTCTTCCGGCACGCTGAATCCGGCCGGCAGATCGTTCAGATCCTGAAATGCGAAATCCATGTTGACGCGTCCCTCGTAGCGGGAGGCCACCGTTTCGCGGAACTGTTTTTCGATATCTCTGCGGATAACGAATATTATCCGGTCGAATCCGGCGCGCAGCGCGTCGAAAACCGAATAATCCATGATGGTTTCCCCGGACGGTCCTACCCCGTCCAGTTGTTTCAATCCGCCGTAACGGCTTCCCATTCCTGCCGCCAGCACTACTAAATTAAGGCTCATATTTGATTCCTCCGGTGGTTGTTTTTTTAACGGTTTTACTGATGCCGCTCTGTTAAAAAATGCGGAAACAGACTATATTAATCCGGAAGTAAATATAACCCGTTACGGGCGGGTTATCAACCTTAAACAGTTATTTTTATGTACTTTTTTGCTAAAAATATGGATAAAAACGCAATAATGCGTAAAAATTCTGGAGGAAACTGGAATGGACGGAGTTGAGCGCGAAATCGATGAAATTATCAGTAAGCTGACGCTGCATGAAAAAATCGGCTTCTGCCACAGCCTTACCAAGTTTTCCTCCGGCGGTGCCGAAAGACTGGGGATTCCGCCGCTTACCATGTCCGACGGTCCGCATGGAGTGCGCGAGGAAATTTGCGCCGGCACCTGGGATGCGGTCGGCGGCGATGATGACTATTCCACTTATCTGCCCACCGAATCGGCACTGGCCGCCACCTGGAGCAGGGAATGTGCCGGAGAATTCGGCAAAGTTCTCGGCAGCGAAGCGCGCGACCGCGGCAAGGATGTGATTCTCGGTCCGGGTGTCAATATGATCCGGACTCCGCTTTGCGGCCGCAGTTTTGAATACATGAGCGAAGATCCGGTGCTCACCGGGGAGTTGGCGGCTTCTGAAGTTCGGAGCATTCAGTCCCGCGGAACCGCCGCCTGTCTGAAGCATTTCGCGCTTAATTCGCAGGAACTCTGCCGTATGACCGAAGATTCCAGATGCGATGAACGCACCTTGCGCGAGTATTATCTTCCCGCGTTCAAGACGGCGATAGACAAGGGCGGCGCCCTTACCGTGATGGGAGCGTACAATAAATTCAACGGTCAATATTGCTGCGAAAACTCTTTTCTGCTCAATTCCGTGCTGAAAAAAGACTGGGGCTTCTCCGGTTTGGTTGTCTCCGACTGGGGCGGGGTGCACGATACGCTCGAGGCCGCCAGGGGCGGTCTCGATATCGAGATGGGCTCGGCCGATGTCTGCAATAATTTCTTCAACCATCTCGGAGATGACTTTGAATCCGCGGTCAGGCGCGGGGAGGTGGATATGGCGGTGCTCGATGACAAGGTGCGCCGTATTCTCCGGGTGATGTTCGCCGTCGGAGTCATCGGCGACCGGAAAAACACCCGTCCGTCCGGCAGCCGCAACACCGCCGAACATGCCGCGGCGGCGCGCAGGATTGCCGAAGAGGCTGTGGTGCTGCTTAAAAACGACGGCGGCATATTGCCGCTTGACCGCGGTAAAATCCGTAAATTGCTGCTGGTAGGCGAAAACTGCGAACGCATTCACCATTACGGCGGGCATTCATCCGCGGTGAAAACCCGGCATGAGGTCTGCCCGCTGGAAGGCATAAGGAAATTGCTTGCCGGCAGCGGCGTGGAAATCGAATATTTCCGTGGATATCCTGCCGCTGACGGGGCGGGCGAACCGCTGCCGAGTCGTCTGCTGAGTATCGCTGATGCCGGTGCCGGCACCCGCGGCTGGCGTTGCGAGGTGTTCGACAATCATGCCAGAACCGGCGACCCCGTGGCGTCGTACGCGGTTGAAACCGTGGATTTCGATCCGGCCCGCGATTTGCCGGAAAATCTGAAAGGAAAAGATTTCGGTGTCAAATTCTCCTGTACTTTCACTCCCGAGCATGACGGCGAATGGACTTTTTATCTGCGGGGAGGTTCTCAGGCCTGTCTGGGCTGCAACGGTGTCAACTGGATTGAAAACTGCAAGAGCGAAAGCGATATCACTTCCACTGTGACGGTTAAACTGGAAGCGGGTAAAAAGTACGATTTCTGCATTCCTTATGTATGGCATACCAATGTGCCGGTGTATCCGATCCTTCTTACCGCTGTGTGCGGCGGGGAAAAATCATCCGCCGGAGCGGGGGAGGATGAACGGCGTCTGCTTGCCGCCGCCGCTTCCGCCGATGCCGTGGTGTTCTTCGGCGGTTTGAATCACACTTATGACTGCGAGGGTACCGACCGCAAGGATATGCGTCTGCACGGCGGTCAGAATGAACTGCTGCTCAAACTGGCGGCGGTCAATGAGCGCATTGTGTTCGTTAACGTTTCCGGTTCTCCGGTCGAGATGCCGTGGATTGCCGGAATTCCGGCGGTGGTGCAGATGTGGTATGCGGGGCAGGAGGGCGGTCATGCGATCGCCGGAGTGCTGTTCGGCGATGTCAATCCGTCCGGGCATCTGCCTGTGACTTTCCCGGTCGCTTATTCCGATACTCCGTCCGGCATGAACGGTGATTATTCCGAGTCCTGCTGCAATTATTCCGAGGGGGTTCTGGTCGGATACCGTCATTATGATTACCGCGGCATTGCGCCGCTTTTCCCGTTCGGGCACGGCTTGAGCTATACTTCATTCGCTTTGTCCGGGGCATCGGTTTCCGCTGCTGCCGACGGCGGCGCGGTCTGCCGTGTCACGGTGCGCAATACCGGATCCCGCGCCGGGAAAGCAGTGGTGCAGCTCTATGCTGAATGGCCGGATACACCCGGAATCGTGCGTCCGGTGCGCGAATTAAAGGATTTTGACAAAATTCAGCTGGCTTCCGGTGAAAGCCGGGAGGTGGAATTCACGCTTCCCCGCTCATCTCTCTGCTACTTTCATCCGGTTGAAAAAGAATGGGTGCTGCAGCCGGGGTGCTACCGTTTCCGGTTCGGTTTCAGTTCCGGCGATCTGCTCGATGCCGTCGAATTGAATTTGAATTGATTGCGGTCGGTTTTCGTGCCGCGGGAGTGCGCGGCGGAGAGTTGCGTTACGCAAGAAAAAATATAGCCAGATAGTGCAATACCGCTCCCCCCAGCACAAACAGATGCCATACGGCATGGCATCCGGCTTTCCGGCACACATAAAAAAATACTCCGGAAGTATAAACAATCCCTCCGGCTATCAGCAGTTTCCCGGCCGGATTGCCGTCAGGGATGCCGCCGAATATCTGTCCGCGGAAAAATACGCACAGCCAGCCCATCAGTACATACAGCAGAACCTGAGCGTGCGGAAACGGTCGGAAATCCAGCAGTTCGCAGATTATTCCGGTGATTCCGGTCGCCCAAACCAGCGTGACCGGCAGTGCCGGTTCCGCCGAGGTCAGCGGCAGCAGCGCGGTATAGGTTCCCGCAATCAGTATGAATATCGAGCAATGATCGCATTTTCTGGCGATGCGTCTGGCCCGGCTGCCGTCCGGCAGAATATGATAAACCGCCGATGCGGAGAACAGCAGCGCCATACTCAGCATATATATCAGCGCCGCCGCCGCCTGAATCCCGTTCAGACGCTTCAGCAGTACCGGTATCCCGGCGCCAAGCGCGGCCGCCGCTCCGGCCGCATGAGAGAGCCAGTTGAAGAACTCCTCCCGGCGGGAATAGTGTTTTTCGTTGTCCATTCCGGCGGGTTTAGTTGAAACTTCGGCGGAGTTCAAGCACTTTTCCCTGCACCGTCACTTCGGATGCCTTGAAAGTCTGTACCGGAAAATCCGGATTGGCCGGGCGCAGTTCCACTGTACCGCGCTTGCCGTTGTACCAGCTTTTCACGGTTACTTCTCCGCCTGCCAGTTCCGCCACCACGATATCGCCGTCGCGCGGCGGCAGATTGTCTTTGCCCACTATCACGATATCGCCGTCGTAGATGCCCAGGTCGCGCATGCTTTCCCCGCGCACCCGCAGTGCGAAAAGATTTTCCGCCGGTATGCCGACGGCCGTGGATGACGCGATACAGATTTCCCCCTCCTGATTCTGGATACTTTCCGCTACTACTCCGGCATGAACTCCGCCCAGCAGCGGAATCATCAGCACCCGGCGGGGTACTCTGCGCCTGCGCGGCCTTGAGAGCAGATTGAGACTGCGGGCCTTTGAACTGCGCGCCAGCTGGTTTTTGCGCTGCAGCGCCCGAAGATGGGCGAATGCGGTCGAGGTTTTGATATCGAAATGATCGGCTATTTCATAGATTGTCGGGGCCATGCCTTCCCGGTCGAGAAACTGTTCGATGAAATTCAGTACGTTTTTCTGTTTTTCAGTGAGTACTTTCATTAGTTGCCGTCCTTCATTGTTTTATGATCAAACGGAAATGAATTTTGCCGAAATCACTTCTCCGGCCGGCGATACCGCCGTTCCGTAGAGCAGTTCATGTATCATTTCTCCGGCGGTAAAATATACTTTCCAGATGAATACGGTGAATCCGCTGCGCTTTACCGACGTCAGATATTCCATGCCTGTCATCATTCCCAGTTGTTTTCTGGCGGCGGCATAGTCTCTTTCCCGCGGCGCGGTTCCGGCGTTTCGCGCCAGTACGGTAAATGCCTGATAGTTGTCTTCCGCTCCGAAAGCGGCGGCGAAATCCGTCATATAAACTTCAGCGGCGCGCTTCATGGCGGCTTCGCCGGAGTGTTCCTGCTGTTCCGCGGAAACGGTGCTCCCGGCGGCGCATTCCGGTGTTCCCGCCGGCGTCAGCGCAATGCAGATGCCGGTAAGAACCGCACGGAATGTACTCCGCGTTCCGTTCATTTTTCCAGCGCGGCGCAGAATCCGCGCAGCCGTTCCGCGGCGGTGCGGATATTTTGTTCGGAGCAGGCATAAGACAGTCTGATATATCCTGGTGCTCCGAAAGCGGTGCACGGGATTACCGCCATATCCTTCTCTTTGAGCAGTCTGGCGCAGAAAGTGTCGGAATCCATACCGAAAGCGGAAATGTCGCAGAAAAGATAAAACGCTCCGTCGGGAGAAAAGCATTTTATCCCCGGAATAGCCGAGATGAGTCCGCGGATAAGTTCCCGGCGTTCCGCGAAAGCGGAGATCATTTTGCGCACATCGTTTTCCGCTTCTCCACGCAGTGCCGCCATCGCTCCGTACTGCACGAAGGTGGTGGGATTGCTGGTGGCATGGCTTTGCAGTGCGCCGATGCGCTTTGCCAGCCATTCCGGTGCCCGCAGATAACCTAAGCGCCAGCCGGTCATCGCGTAAGTTTTGCTGAATCCGTTGACTGTCACGCTGTGCTCGCGTATTTCCTTCGACAACGATGCGATGCTGATATGCGGACGCTCCGGATTATAGACCAGCCGTTCATAGATTTCATCGGAAAGCACCATGAAATTATGTTTTACGGCTGTTTCCGCGATTTTTTCCAGCGTTTTACGGTCGTAAACCGCACCGGTAGGATTGTTGGGCGTATTGAGAATCAGCAGCCGGGTGCGTTCTGTCACCGAGCGTTCCAGCACCTCCGGATTCAGCGAGAATCCCTCTTCCGCCGATGTGAATACCGGCACCGGTGTCGCTCCGGACGCTTTGACCATTTCCGGATAACTCAGCCAGTACGGGGCCGGAAGCAGCACCTCGTCCCCCGGACCGCATAGAGCCGCTATTGCGCTGAATACGGAAAATTTAGCGCCCGGTGCCGCTACCACTTCTTCCGGAACGGTCGGAATACCGTTTTCACGGATGAATTTCTCCGCGATCATCGCCTTCAGTTCCTTGAGTCCGGCCGCCGGAGTATAGGTTACTTTTCCGGCGTTGATAGCCGCAATGCAGGCGTCTTTTATCGCCTTGGGGGTATCAAAATCCGGTTCTCCCGCGCACATGCTGCATACGTCACGTCCCTCGGCGCGCATTGCTTTTGCTCTTGCTGTTATCGCCAGCGTCGCCGATGGAATCAGCGCGTTCATGCTGCCTCGGCTGTCTTGCAGATTTTCCATGATGCTGTATCGCCATTTCCGCCGCCGTCGCGGCTTTTTGGGTAAAAATAAAAAACAATGAACAAAAAAACGGTACAACGAACACATGCCGGAACGATGTATCCGAAAGACTTAATATAACATATTTTACCGGCTTTTCAAAGTATGCGGCGGCCGTATCAGTGCTGGCACCGCGGACAGTAGGCGGAAGTCCGTCCGCCGATTTTCACCGCTTCGATCATTGTGCCGCATACCGGGCAGGAAGAACCGGCTTTTCCGTATATGCGCAGTTTTTGGGCGAATTTGCCTTCGCTGCCGTCCACATTCAGAAAATCTGATATGGTGCTGCCCCCCATGGAGATTGCTTCATTCAGGATTATTTTGATGTTTTGACACAATCCGGCGCATTCCTTTTCGGTAAGACCCGAGGCCGGACGCAACGGTGATATTCCGCTGGAGAACAGTGACTCTGTCGCGTAGATATTTCCGATTCCGGTTACCGCCGCGTTGTCCATTATGAATCCCTTGACCGGCATTCCGCAGCGTCGCGAGCGCCGGTACAGATACTCTCCGTTAAATGCGTCTGTAAGCGGTTCGATGCCCAGATTAGACAACTCTTCCGGGTCGGCTCCCGGCGCTGGCGGAGTCACTACTTTGAGCAGGCTGAATCTGCGGGTGCATTCGAACCGGAAAGCCTTGCCGTTGTCCAGATGCAGAAATACATGCTCGTGCTTGCGTTTCGGTATCGACAACGGCTCAATCCGCACCACTCCCGACATTCCGAAATGCATCAGCAACGCCCTGCCGTCGTCCATTTCGGCTATCACGTATCTGCCGCGTCTCCGCAGACAGGTGAATTTTCGGCCGGGTAATGCCGCGTTAAGCAGCGGAGTGAGCGGTTCGCGCATTGCCGGGGTGAATACTTCCACTCCGGTAACGGTTCTCCCGGTCATCGCTTTATCCAGCGCTCTGCGGATATTTTCGGCCTCCGGCAGTTCCGGCATTTTCCAGGCATCCTGTTTTTTTGTCGTTCAGGTTTATTGAAATAATTTTGTCAGAATATACAGCTTCCGTCAACTGAAAACAACCGGCCGCAGCTGCGGACGGCTTGAAAATCCGGTTCGGCCGGAACATATTATCCGTCGGTGTCCGGATTGCTTTTTTATGCCGGGCCGGCTTTTAAATCTTTTTCCTAATCCGCTTGCATTGCCGCCGGTTGATAATTATCTTATATACGGTGTCAGACTATGTTTCAGCGGTGTCAATGCGGTTTTTTCATAAAAACGGATATTTCGGAACGGGCGCGGATTTTCGAAAAGCAGCGGATTTTCCGGTCCGGTGCGGAGAATTGATTTTCCGGGAAAAAATCCGGAGCCGGAGCGGATGTGCTTTTTCTATCCGCCGGAATCAGCGTAAAATCATCCGTGAACTGTTTCCCGTTCCCGTCTCCCGCGCGCGCCTGATGATCGCGCCTGACGATCGCGCGTTGGAGCGGAAATATCCCGTTTCCCGAATTGCGCCGTTTTTTTTCATGGGCTCTGTCAGGCCGTTGTCAATGCGGCGTCCTTATCCGGAAAACTTAAGGATAATTTATGTTTGAACCTGATTTTCAAAAAGGCGGCGGACTTGTTCCCGCCATTGTGCAGGATGCGGTTACCGGCGAGGTGCTGATGCTCGCCTATATGAACCGGGACGCATGGCGTGAAACGGTTTCCACCGGCCGCGGCGTTTATTTTTCCCGCAGCCGCAACCGCCTGTGGCGTAAAGGTGAAACCAGCGGCAATGTACAGCTGGTCCGCGATATTCTGGTCGATTGCGACAGCGACACTGTACTGCTCAAGGTTGAGCAGACCGGCGGCGCCGCCTGCCATACCGGCCGCCGCAGTTGTTTTTTCCGCCGTATTGTAAACGGCAAGCTCTCAGCTGATGAAGTTTCTGAAAAAATTTTCAATCCCGATGAGGTGTATGGTAAAAAATGAAATCCACTGTTTTGTCGCTGCTTTCGCAAATTCTGCCTCCTGAACGGTTGCGCAGGAATGTGCCTTTTACCGAATTGACTTCTCTCGGAGTCGGAGGCGCGCTGGACTGTCTGGCGGTGGTGAAGTCCGAAGATGAACTTTTCCGGGTGCTGCGTGCCGCCGCGAATTGCAACGTGCCGGTTTGCGTGATCGGCGGCGGCACCAATTTGGCGGGCACGGATGCCGAAGAATTGGATATTCTCGGTGTCAGAATCGATATCGCCGGTGAAGCGGAACTCGGTCAGGACGGTTTGCTTAAAGTTCCGTCCGGTATGCGGATTCCCGAACTCGCTTTCACCGCCGCCAAACTCGGTCTTGGCGGTCTGGCGCCGCTGGCCGGCATCCCCGGCACCGTCGGCGGAGCGTTGCGGATGAATGCAGGCGCTTCCGGTTTTTCCATCGGTCCGCTGGTGGAGAAGATCGCCGGTTACCGGGCGGAATTCGCCGGCGCATATTTTGAACTCAAAGGCGCGGATGTGGAATGGCGCTACCGTGAATCGTCGCTTCCTGAGGATTTCTGCATTACCGAAGTCTGGTTGAAATTGCCTTGCTCCGAGCCGGCCGCCGAGGAAGAAAAGATCCGGGCTGAGATCGCGGCCCGCCGTTCCCGTGAACCGCAGGGGCGTTCCGCCGGTTGCGCTTTCCGCAATGTCTCCGAATCAGAACCGGCCGGCAAATTGATTGACGAGGCGGGGATGAAAGGCTTTTCTGTCGGCGGTGTACGGGTTTCGGCGGAGCATGCCAATTTTATCGTCAATGACGGCGGCGGCACCGCCGCTGATTATGCCGCACTGCTGGCGCATATCCGGCGGGCGGTGGCTGAGCGCACCGGTTTTTATCTGCGCCCGGAGGTGAAATTCATCAATCCGGCCGATGCTGAAAATGTCTGTGCTTCTTCTCCCGCGCCCAAAGTGCAGGTGCTGTACGGCGGTGTTTCCAGCGAACGCGAGGTTTCTCTGCGCAGCGGAGCGGCGGTGGC
>JAZRUY010000119.1:0-2269 GCA_045598845.1 Victivallaceae bacterium | reverse complement strand
ATAACCAGCAGAAAAACCGCACCGCCGGTAGTAACCCGCGTCATGGACGCATCGAGAAAATCGGCCGTCGGCTGCCCGGGGCTTATGCCTGGGATAAACGCGCTTTCCTTCTTGAGGTTGTCCGCGATCTGCAACGGGTTGAACTGATTGGCCACCCAGAAGAAACTGAAGGCGATAATCAGCAACGCATAGCAGACGATGTATGCCCATCCGTCCTGACGGAACGCCATCGCCAGCGCCAACCACACCTTGCCGCCTAATTTATTGGCGAGCACGGGGAACAGGAACTGCGGCAGCATCAGAATCGCTCCGGCGAAAATGATCGGCATCACATTGGCGAAATTGACCTTCAGCGGCATGTAAGTCGAACTTCCGGTCATTGACCTGCCGACCGATTTGCGCACCATCTGGATCGGAATCCGGCGGAAACCCTGGCTCAGCATAATGGTGGCCGCCGTAACCGCGAAGAACACGATGAGCAGCAGCACCAGCTGCACCGGCTTGAAAGTAGTGCCGTCGGTCATCTGCCCCTTGACCGCCATCTGCACCAGCTCGATAACCGCCTTGGGCAGGCGCGAAATGATGTTGATGGTGATGATCAGGGAAACCCCGTTGCCGATACCGCGTTCGGTGATCTGTTCGCCCAGCCACGTGAACACCATTGTGGTGGCGGTAACCACCATAACCGTAACCAGCATAAAGACCGCCGGACTGCCGAAATACAGTTTGCCCACTCCGGGCGGCAGCCCCGGCAGCCCGAGTTTCACCGGGTTGACCATGGCGGTCGCCACCATCGCGCCCTGCACCAGACAGACCGCGATGGTGAGATAACGGGTGTACTGGGTAAGCTTCTGGCGCCCGGAAGCGCCCTCGCGCATCATCTTTTCCATGGCGGGGAACACCGGCACCACCAGCTGAATAATGATCGAGGCGGTAATGTACGGCATTATGCCGAGCACTCCCAAACCGAAATGCTCCAGAGCGCCGCCCGAGAATATATCTATCATCCCCACCAGATCACCTCCCGCGGAAGTGCTCTTGGCGATTGAAGCGATATACATCTTCAGAGCGGCAGGATCCACTCCGGGGCACGGAATCAGACTGGCGGCGCGCACCAGCACTATTATCAGCGCGGTGAACAGCAGCCTGCTGCGAAGTTCCTTGACTTTAAGAATGTTCAGTAACGCCTGCCACATAATCGATCCGTTGTTCAGTTGTTATTCAATAACTTCCGCTTTACCGCCGGCGGCCTCTATCTTGGCCTGGGCCGCGGCGGAGAACTTGACGGCCTTCACGGTCACCGCCTTGGTTATTTCCCCGTTGGCCAGCACCTTGATCGGATTGACTTTTTTGCCCAGCAGTTTCTTGGCGGCCAGAGCAGCCTCGTCGACCACATCGCCGGCGTTGAAATTCGCATCGATCACGCTCAGATTGATCAGAGTGTAAACCTTATGCTCCGGACTGTTGAAGCCGCGTTTCGGCAGACGCCGGAACAACGGAATCTGACCGCCCTCGAAGAAAGGACGTATGGTGGTGCCGGTACGGGACTTCTGACCTTTTTCACCGCGTCCGGCGGTCTTGCCCCAGCCGGAACTGTCGCCGCGGCCTATCCGCCGGCGCGCTTTCCGCGAACCGGGGGTAGTGGTAAGTTCATGCAGTTTCATAATCAAAATTTCCTGTAATCGTGGTTATTTTTCCTCTGCGGCGGCTTCCGGCATCGGAATGCCGCGGCGGGCATAAACATCCTTGCGGGTGGACAACTCGGAAATCGCCTTGAAAGTGGCCTTGGCCACATTCATCGCATTGGAGGCGCCGAGCGACTTGGCCAGCACATCCTTGACTCCGGCGAGTTCCAGAATCGCGCGCACCGCGCCGCCGGCGATCAAACCGGTACCGGCGGACGCCGGACGGAGCAGCACCTTGGCGCCGCCGAACTTCACCTCGATTTCATGAGGCAGAGTCTGACCGTTCATCGGCACCGACACCAGATTGCGGCGGGCGATCTCCCCTCCCTTGCGGATAGCGTCGGCGGCCTCGTTGGCGCGCCCGTATCCGTATCCGACTTTTCCGTTGCGGTTGCCCACAACGATGAAAGCCCCGTAACTGAAATTCTTACCGCCCTTCACCACTTTGGCGCTGCGGTTCAGAGCGATAGTGCTCTCTTCGTATTCACTCTGCGCGGGGGCATCATTGAAATTTTCACGTCTTGCCATTTGCGATGCTCCTTAAAATTTGAGTCCGTTCTCACGCGCGGCTTCGGCGATCGCCT
>JAZRUY010000118.1:0-1871 GCA_045598845.1 Victivallaceae bacterium | reverse complement strand
TCCGCAGCACATCATGCACACATCTCCGGTATTGCTCATCGCGCATTCTCCCGTATTGTTGTTTTCACCGATTCCGAGCAGGAAAAGCATTCGGAATGTCGCTTTTTTCCCCGGAGTGATTTATATTATCTCCGGCATCGTTTTATTTAAGATAACTCCGGTGCGCCGCTTTAACAACCGCCGCGTACGGTGGTTTGGATTTTTTTAACACGGAATGGATTTAAGGGGCGGAATGGCTGAAAATTTTTATGACGAGCTTACCGAAGCGGTCCGGCGCTCCTGCCCGGGCGGCCGGGCGGTGATGGAGCCGGAGACTTTAGCCGCTTTGTCAAGGCCGTTCCGCGGTGAAAAAACGCGGTGGCGGCATCAGACTGCCGTGCCGTCATGTGAAAATGGAAATCAATCTTCCGCGACCGCTGTTTCGCCGCCGTCCGCGGCGGATTTTTCCGATTGCCTGAATTTGAGTGATTTGTCGGCAGTAATGAACGGGTGCAAGCGGTGCGCTCTCGGCGCCGCCCGCAATAACTTGGTATTCGGGGAAGGAAATCCGTCCGCCGAACTTATGTTTATCGATGAAGGTCCCGGTGCCGACGAAGATGCACTGGGGCGTCCGTTTGTCGGCGCCGCCGGGCAATTGCTGGACAAAATGATTGATGCGATGGGATTTTCCCGCTCCGAAGTCTATATCGCCAACATCGTGAAATGCCGTCCGCCGCGTAACCGGGTGCCGTTGCCTGATGAAGTTTCCGCCTGCATCGGATGTTTGAAACGTCAGATCGGATTGGTTTCTCCGAAATGTATTGTGCTGCTCGGCGCCACCGCGGCGCGCAATCTGCTCAATACCGCATCCGGCATCACCAGATTGCGCGGCAACTGGATGAGTTACGGCGATATACCGGCGATGCCGACCTTTCATCCCTCTTATCTGCTGCGGGATCCTTCCGCCAAACCGCTGGCGTGGAGTGATCTTAAACAGGTGCTGCGGTTATTGGGGCGTCCGGTGCCGCCGGCGCGTAAAAAATGATTCCGATGACGCAAAAACGCGGAGAACTGTTTTTCCGCAGGATTGCGGATGAATCCGGTTTGACGGAAGTACGGCGGCTTGCCGGCGGAATTTGGCCGCGCGCTTTTGCGGATATCCTTTCCGGGGAGCAAATCCGTTACATGATGGATATGATGTATGCCCCGGAGGTGATGCGCCGCGAATACGGGAACGGAATCGTCTTTGACTTGCTTTATGAAAACGGTGTTCCGTCCGGCTATGCGGTGTGTGAGAAACTCCGCAATGTTCCGGAAGTTATGAAACTGCATAAACTTTATCTGGATTTCCGGTTGCACGGCCTGGGAATAGGACAGTTTATGCTCTGGCATGTCTTCGCCGCGGCCAGATCCGCCGGCTGTTCTTTTGTACGTTTGAACGTCAACCGGAATAACCGCCGCGCGGTGCTTGCCTACCTGCGCTCCGGTTTTTATGTTTCCGCCGCGGTTGCCGCTCCTATCGGCGGAGGATTCGTCATGGATGATTTTATAATGGACCGCGCTTTGTGCTGATTTTAGTTCCGCTTATTTCAGGGAGGAGAATCCCTCCACTGCAGTGATGAATCTTACAGTCGGCAACGCTCCCAGGTCATCGCTTTCGGTTCTGGTGCCGTCAGTCCGGAAATACATGTCCTCCGCTCCCTCGAACATAGTTACCCGTTCCAGCCGGTTGTCTTCCAGCGCATAGCATCCCTCTTCTTCCGGAAAATTCTGTACCAGGTCATCCTTGCTGACAATATCGGCCGCCGCATCGCTGCCGCTCCAGAAATATAACTGTACCCGTTCCAGCACTCCGCCGCGGTTGTATTCCGCCGCGGTTATGATAGCGGCGC
>JAZRUY010000117.1:0-10123 GCA_045598845.1 Victivallaceae bacterium | reverse complement strand
CGTTTCCGCAAATCTGCGGAACCGCCGACCGGTGGACCGCGCTGGCGGCAACCGCCGGAGCGGCGGTGCTGACAGGGGCTTTTCTCGCATTGTTCGCATCCGGCGGAAGAAAACTGGCCGGACGGGATATTTTCGGATTCGGAGATGTGAAATACGGCATGGCGCTGACGGCGCTGACCGGACTGTTCGGAGGGCTGTTCTGTCTGCTCGCCGGCAGTATCATGGCGCTGGCATGGAGCATCGGCGGCGCCCTGCGGCGGCATGCCCCGCTGCGCGGACGGGAAATTCCGCTGGGGCCTTTCCTGGCTGCCGCCGCGGTGATCTGGATTTTCGCCGGTGAAAAACTGCTGCGGATGTACTTGCGCATATCCGGCAAATGAACTACATTTGAAACGGCCGTTTCCAAACGTTTCCGCGGCACACCGGCGCCGCGGTTCCCGGACGGCAGACAGAAGCGCGGAACCCTGATAAAAACGATACATATTGAATTCGCGAGGAGGAAAACATGAGCGCGATGTTCGAACAGGCGAAGGAAATCTATGCCGGACTGGGCGTGGATGTGGAAGCCGCTTTCAAACGGCTGGACGAAATACCGGTAAGCCTGCATTGCTGGCAGGGCGACGACGTGGCCGGATTCGAGTCAGCCGGCGAACTGGACGGCGGACTGGCGGTAACGGGGAACTACCCCGGACGGGCGCGGAATCCGGAAGAACTGCGCCGCGATATCGAAACCGTGCTGAAACTGGTGCCGGGGAAAAAGCGGCTCAATCTGCATGCGATATACGCGGAAAAAGTCAACGGCGCGAAAACAGAGCGCAATAAGATCACCGCCGAAAATTTTTCCCGCTGGCTGGACTGGGCGAAGGAAAACCGGCTCGGTCTGGATTTCAATCCGACCTATTTCTCGCATCCGATGATGAAGGACGGTCTGTCGCTTTCCAGCCCGGACAAGGGCGTGCGCGACTACTGGGTGGAACACGGAATCGCCTGCCGTAAAATCGCAGAGCATTTCGGGCGGGAACTGGAAAACTGCTGCATCACCAATTTCTGGGTGCCGGACGGCGCGAAAAACATGCCTTACGACCGGCTGGCCCCGCGCGCCAGACTGGCGGATTCGCTCGACCGTATCTTCGCGGTTCCCTGCGATGAGAAATACAACCGCGACGCGCTGGAAAGCAAACTTTTCGGCATCGGAGCGGAAAGCTGCACTTACGGGTCGCACGAGTTCTATATGCTTTACGCGATGAAAAACCGCAAACTGATCTGTTTCGACGCCGGACATTTTCACCCCACCGAGGTGATTTCCGACAAGATATCCAGCGCGCTGCTCTTCACTGATGAAATACTGCTGCATGTGAGCCGCGGCGTGCGCTGGGACAGCGACCATGTGATCACCCTGGACGACGAGCTGCGCAATATCGCCGCGGAGATCGTGCGGCACAACTTCGACAAGAGGGTGCATATCGGGCTCGACTATTTCGACGCCCCCATCAACCGTATCGCTGCCTGGACCGTCGGCGCGCGCAACATGAGCCGGGCGCTGCTGGCGGCGCTGCTGGAACCGGCGGACCTCATCAGCGGCATGGAGAAGGCCGGAGATGTCACCGGCGTGTTCGCGGCGACCGAGGAAATGAAATCACTGCCGTTCGGCGCGGTCTGGAATGAATACTGCAGGCGCTGCGGCGTGCCCGGATGCGGGTGGATTGATGAGGTGCGCAGATACGAGAAAGAAGTGCTGGCGGCGCGCGGATAACAGTTATGGAAAAAGGTAAACACGGAATGCACAGGATTCTGTTTCAAGGTGATTCGATAACCGATGCCGACCGGACCTGCTTCCCCGATGCGGAAAAGCAGCTCGGCGGCGGATATCCGCGGCTGATCGCCGCCCGGCTGCTGGCCGACAACCCGGCCGGGAAATATGCCGTATTCAACCGCGGGGTAAGCGGGAACCGGGTGGTGGACCTGTACGCCCGCTGGAAAACCGACACGCTGGCGCTGAAACCGGATCTGCTGAGCATACTCATCGGGGTGAACGACACCTGGCATGAATACCAGTGCGGCAACGGCGTGGAACCGGAACGCTACGCGCAAATCTACGACATGCTGCTGGAATGGACGAAAAAAACGCTGCCGCGCTGCAGAATCGTGCTGCTGGAGCCTTTTATACTCTGTTTCAAGGGCGGAGCCACGTCGGCGAAATGGAAACCGGAAATCGCCGCCCGCGGGAAAACCGTGCGCGGACTGGCGGAAAAATACGGCGCCCGGTTTCTGCCGCTGCAGGAAATGCTGAACAAGGCGGCGAAAAAATTCGGCGGACCGGAAGTTCTTGCCGACGGGGTGCACCCCACCCTGCTCGGGCACCAGCTGATCGCCGACGCCTGGCTGAAAGCGGTGAAATTATAATTCAAGGTGACGGAATGAAAGACGAGATTCGGAAAATTATTCTCGAAATGGGCGAAAACCCGGACCGGGAAGGTTTGCGCGACACACCCAAACGGGTGGAGGCAAGTTATAAATTTCTGACCAGGGGTTATACCCAGGATCTGCAAAAAGTACTCAACGGGGCGCTGTTCGACACCGATTCGGATGACATGGTCATCGTGCGCGACATCGAATTTTTCAGCCTGTGCGAACACCATCTGCTGCCCTTTTTCGGAAGATGCCATGTAGGATACATACCGCGCGGCAAAATCGCCGGGGTGAGTAAAATCGCGCGCATCGTGGATATGTTCGCCAGAAGGCTGCAGGTGCAGGAACGGCTGACGCGCCAGATTTCCGAAGCCATAATGGAAGCGGTGCATCCGGAGGGAGTCGGGGTAGTGATGGAAGCGCGGCATCTGTGCATGCAGATGCGCGGGGTGGAAAAGCAGAATTCGGTGATGACCACCAGTTCGATGCTCGGCACTTTCCGCAGCACGCTGGCCACCCGCAACGAATTCACCCGGCTGATACGATGAGACTGGTGATACAGCGTTCGGGGAAAAGTTCGGTGTCGGTCGGCGGAAAAGTAACCGGCCGCATCGACGGCGGACTGGTGATACTGGCGGGCGTGACCCACGGCGACACCGCGGAGGATGCCGTGAAACTGGCGGAAAAATGCGCCAATCTGCGGATTTTCGAAGATGACAACGGCAAAATGAACCTCTCGCTGAAAGACCGCGGCGGCGCGGTGCTGGCGGTGAGCCAGTTCACTTTGTACGCCGACGCGTCGCACAGCCGCCGGCCGTCTTTCAGCGCCGCGGCGCCGGGAGAAACGGCGGAACCGGTTTACAACGCTTTTGTGGAAGCGCTGCGCGGGCTGGGAATTCATACGGAATGCGGAGTTTTCGGTGCTGACATGAAACTGAATATCGAAAATGACGGGCCGGTAACCATAATCATGGAGTCAAAATGAAGAAGAAAGTCGCGGTACTGGGCGCCACCGGCTCGATCGGCGGCAGCGCGCTTTCCGTGCTCGGAATGCTGCAGGACCGTTTTGAAATCAGCGTGCTGGCGGCGCGCAGCCGCATAAAGGAACTGGCGGCCGCCGCGGTGCGTTTCCATGCTGAATACGCGGTCACCACCGACGAGAGCCGGGGGAAAGAACTGGCGGCGGAACTCACCGGCAGCGGAGTGAAAACGCTGGCCGGAATGAATGCCGTGAACGAACTGTGCGTTTCGGACAAAACCGACATCGTGCTGTGCGCCATCGTGGGAACCGCCGGACTGGAACCGGTGATGAACGCCATAGCGGCGGGAAAGCGCATCGCGCTGGCCAGCAAGGAAGTGCTGGTGATGGCGGGCGAAATGACGGAACGCGCCCTGGCGGCGAATCCGGAGGCGGAACTGGTGCCGGTGGACAGCGAACATTCCGCCATATTCCAGTGCATCGGAGACCGGCCGCGCGGGGAAGTGAAAACCCTGTATCTCACCGCCAGCGGCGGAGCGTTCCGCGACTGGCCGCCGGAAAAAATAGCCAAAGCGACGGTGGCGGACGCGCTGAAACACCCGACCTGGAGCATGGGTGCGAAGATAACCATAGATTCGGCATCCATGATGAACAAGGCGCTGGAAATGGTGGAGGCGCGGCATCTGTTCGGAGTCGGACCGGAGCAGATAAAAGTACTGCTGCACCCGCAGTCGGTGATCCACAGCATGATCGAACTGAACGACAATTCGGTTATCGCACAGCTGGCCCGGCCGGATATGCGGTTCGCGATCCAATACGCTCTGACCTGGCCGGAACGGCGCGGGACTGATTTGCCGCGGCTGAATTTCGCGGATGCGGTGAAACTGGATCTGCGCGAACCTGAACCGGGGCGGTATCCGCCGCTGGAATTCGCCAGGCGGGCGATGGCGGCGGGAGGCACCGCGCCCGGAGCGATGAACGCCGCCAACGAAACGGCGGTGGAGGCGTTCCGCGGCGGCAGGCTGTCTTTCCCCGGTATCTGGAAAGTGGTGGACGGCGTGCTGGAAAAACACCGCGCCCTGCCGCAGAGTTCAATCGAATCAATCAGAGCCGGTGACGCCGAAGCCAGACGGATGGCGGCGGAACTGGTGAAAAAATACGGATGCTGAACACATCCGCCACGGAATAAAAAAACGGAGTCGGGAATGGATTGTTTTTCCGGGTTTACGGATTTACTGCTTGAAAGCGTTTCATTTGTCTGGACGCTCTTTCTGGTACTGGCCGCCATCGGGTTCTGCATCGTCTCGCACGAGGCCGGGCATTTTCTGGCCGGCAGACTCTGCGGACTTCACATCGATGCCTTCGCCCTGGGATTCAAGCCGTTCTGGCGCAAAAAGATCCGCGGAGTGGAATACCGGCTCGGCTGGCTGCCTTTCGGCGGTTACGTGGAACTGCCGCAGATCGATGCGGCAGTTGAAACACCGAAAACAGCGGGGGGAGAACCGCTGAAACCGGCGAAACCGCTTCACCGCATCATCACCGCCGCCGCCGGGCCGCTGGCCAACATACTCTCCGGGCTGGCGCTGGGCTGCGCGGTGTGGTATTACGGTATTCCGCAAACCACTCCGAGAATGCGGGAAATCACCGTGCGCGCCGTGGACGCCGATTCCCCGGAATACCGGGCCGGACTGCGGGCTGGCGACCGGATAGTGAAACTCAACGGCAAAAACTTTTTCCTGACCTGGGAACAATTCACCAAGGAAATCATTCTCAGCCGGGGGCGGATCACCCTAGACGCCGCCGGAGCCGGAAATCAAATCCGGAAAATCGTATATACCCCGGAAGTCAACAGCAAAGTCGGCGGCGAACTGCGGGAAGAGGCGGTGGCGTATCCTTTCTTTTCGCCGCAGGTGCCGATAGAACTGACACCCCTGCCGGAGTCTCCGGCGGAAAAGGCGGGAATCCTGCCAGGAGATATCCTGCTGTCGGCCGGAGGCAGCCCGATGACCGATTTCACGGAATTCCAGCAGCTGATATCCGGAAACGGCACCGCTCCGCTGGAGGTGCAGGTGCTGCGCGCCGACCGGACCGTTGATCTGACCGTGATACCGGAAAAAGCCCCGCTGACTGCGGAGGAGGAAATACTGTACACGCAATGGCTGATCGGTATTATCTACCGCCCTGCTCCGGACGGCAACGGAATAAAAATCATCAAAGTCCTGCCGGGATATCCCGGGGAAAAGGCAGGTCTGGCGGCGGACGACACGGTGCTGACCGCGGACGGGAGGGATTTAGGCGAACAAACGGATTTGAAAAAAATCCTGACGGAAGCGCAGGACAGACCGGTAAAACTCGCAATCAGGCGCGGAGAGGAAAATCTGAGCGTGGAAATCACCGCGGCGAAAATATCTCCGCACACGATCGGAGTCACGATGGCGTTCTTCGACCGCCCCACTCCGCTGCAGCAGTTTTACGACACCTGCGAAACCAGTTACCGGACTCTGGCGGCGATGTTCGGCAACCTAGGAGCGAAAATGGGGATTTCCGGGCAGACCAGCGCCATCAAACCCCGCAATATGTCGGGACCGCTGGGTATCGGCATCATACTGTTCACCAATATCAAAAACAGTCCGTTCGTCATCACGGTGTATTTTCTGGTGATGATTTCATTCGCGCTGGCGATTTTCAATCTGCTGCCGCTGCCGGTGCTGGACGGCGGACATATCCTGTTCGGAGTGATCGAACTGGTTTTCAGGAAGCCGCTGCCGGTGAAACTGGTAAAGGCGCTCAATTACACCTTCGCGGGACTGCTGGTCGCACTGATGATTTACATAACCGTTTTCGCCGACACCCCCCGGCTTATCCGTAAAATAAGCGGCGGGGGCAGGCAGGAACAACAGGTGGAAAAATGATTGAACGCCATAAAACCAGAGCGGTAAAAGTAGGTGAAATAACCGTCGGCGGGGACGCGCCGGTTTCGGTGCAGTCGATGACCAACACCGCGACCGCGGACGCGGACGCCACCCTCGCACAGATAAAGGCGATGCGCAAACTGGGCTGCGACATAGTGCGCTGCGCGGTTCCCGATATGACGGCGGCGGAGGCGATGAAAGACATCTGCGCCGGCTCACCGGCGCCGGTCATCGCCGATATTCACTTCGACCACCGTCTGGCGCTGGCCGCGATCTCGGCAGGCGCGGCGGCGGTGCGGCTGAATCCCGGCAATCTGGCAGGAGGGGAAAAGGCAGTGCGCGAAGTGGCGGAAGCCGCCGGCGCGGCCGGCATAGCCATACGGGTGGGAGCGAACTCCGGCAGCGTAAGACCGCAACTGGTGCGGAAATTCATGGAAAACGGAATGCCGCACGACGAGGCCATGGCCGAAGCGCTGGTGACCAGCGCCGCCGAACAGTGCGCCATGCTGGAAAAATACGGATTCCGCAGCATAAAGGCGGCGTTGAAATCCTCGTCGGTGCCGGTTACCGTGGAGGCATACCGCAAATTCGCCGCCCGGACTGATTATCCGCTGCACATCGGAGTGACCGAAGCCGGAACCCCGGCGCGGGGAATCATAAAATCAGCGGCGGGAATCGGCGCGCTGCTGCTGCAGGGCATAGGAGACACGCTGCGGGTAAGCCTGACCGCCGATCCGCTGAACGAAGTTACCGCCGGAATCCGCATACTCGAATCCTGCGGCATCCGCGAAGCCGCGCCGCAGATCGTATCCTGCCCCACCTGCGGACGCACCGCCATCGATCTGATCGGACTGGCGGAAAAAACCGAGGCGCTGGTGGCGGAGATAAAGGCGGCGGGCAAAAAAATCAAACTGCGGAAAATCGCGGTGATGGGGTGCGCGGTAAACGGGCCCGGGGAAGCCAAAGACGCGGATCTGGGGATAGCCGGCGGCAAAAAAGGCATGGTGGTGATATTCCGCCGCGGCGAAATACTCGGCGCGATGCCGTACGGGAGCGGTTTCGAATTCTTCCGCAAAAAAATCGAAGAAGCATGCGAATGACCGTCAAAAACAATATTTTTTTATTACATCGCGAAAAAAACGCTTGAAAAAAACGGAAACAAACAGTTAATTTACAACTGTAAAATCCGTTCCGGGGATTTTTAAACGCGACACAACAGGATTTCCGCAATACGAAGGGCGAGGAAAGGAATTCCGGGAATCCGATAACATATCAGGTCATACTTTTCAGAAATCAAAAAAAGACGGTGTCAAGCCGGTCAAAAAAAATAAAGGATGGAAAAATGAAGAAATTTCTGGTATTGCTGCTCTGCGCCGTATCCGCGGCGCTGGCCGCCAAGGACAACCGGGTGATCATCGGGACTTATACCGATGCCGGCGCGCTGATGACCTCCTATCAGGTGAAAGAACTCATCAACACCTATAACTCGGTGCAGCAGGCCATCGGCGGCAAGACGATAGATGATATGATGAAAGAATCCGCCGGCGGCAAAGCGGTATCGCTGGCCGGTTCCGGCAAAATATGGAGTTTCGCTTTCCTCAGCAAAAACGAAGCCGGAGAACTGCAGTTGGTATGGGCGCTCCGCAGCGTGGGGGAAAACAACCGGCTGCAAAGCGGCTCCGACATCGCGGCGGAACTCAAAAACAAACTCGCGCTCTACGGTGATAATGAATTGACGGTAAGCGAAATCGAAAACGGCTGCACCGTAACCGACCAGGAAAACAGCCTCAATATCACCGTGGTCAAACAGGGTAAAGACACGGTGGATATGCTGGTGGCCACCGGCGAAACCGACATTAGACTGCCGTACGATTCCCGGGTGATTCCGCCGGAATTCGTGCGCGATGACGCCGGATTGTTCTATTTCAGAATGGATTGCGGCGATCTGGCCGAATTCACCGAGGCGGACGAGGGACTGCCCCCCGAGGAGATCGAGAATATGCCCCAGACCGTTACCGCGACGGTGCATGAAGACGACCGGATGCTGATCGCGGATATCAGTTTCGCCTTCAAGAGCGCGGAAGCCGCTGAGAAATTCGGAGAACAGATCGATGAGTTCAAACAGCCGGAAAAGGATGAAAAAGGACAGACAGCGGAAAATCCGGATCAGCCGCTGATCGACAATATCGTTTACACGGTGGACGGGCGTTCCTGCAATGTAACCTATAAAGTCACTCCGGAAGTGCTCCACTTCGTCAAGGGATATATACCGCTGCTGTGCCAGCTGGACAACACGATAGAGAATGAAATGGAAAAAGCCGAGTAAAACAGAGGTCAACGGTCATTTCCCGCGTTATCCGAACGCGGGATTTTTTTGTATCCGGAACCGTTGCCGTTCCGGGACAGCAAGTGTATATTATCCGGGAGTAAAATGCGGTCGGAACGAGACCGGAAAAGAACAAGGATCGTAACGAATGTCCGAAGAACACAAATGCGGCGGCGACTGCGGAAGCTGCGGTCACTGCGGTGAAAACGATGAAGAACGCAGACTCCGGCTTTCCATGGCCGGGATAAAGCACAAGATAGCGGTAATGTCCGGCAAGGGCGGAGTCGGCAAAAGCACCGTGGCGGTAAATCTGGCCATGGCGTTGAGTCTGGAAGGCTATAAAGTAGGTCTGCTGGACGCGGATGTGCACGGCCCCAGCGTTCCGAAAATGCTGAATCTGGAAGACGCGAGGCTCACCTGCGATGACGGCGGGCACATTCTGCCGGTGGAATTCGGCGCGCTGAAAGTCATGTCGGTGGGATTTATGCTTGACCGGCCGGATTCAGCAGTAATCTGGCGCGGACCGATGAAGATCGGTGTTATCCGCCAGATGCTCTCAGATGTGGCCTGGGGGGAATTGGATTACCTGATCGCGGACTGTCCGCCCGGCACCGGCGACGAGCCGCTCTCGGTATGCCAGATGCTTGATGATGCCGATGGCGCGGCGGTAGTGACCACCCCGCAGCAGGTGGCGGCGGCGGATGTGGCGAAATCGCTGGATTTCTGCAATCAGCTGGGATTCAAGGTACTCGGCATCATCGAGAACATGAGCGGATTCGTCTGCCCGAAATGCGGTGAAATCACCGAGATATTCGCCGCCGGAGCGGGAGAAAAACTGGCGGCGGATTTTCAGGTGCCGTTCCTCGGCAAACTGCCGATAGACCCGGCGGTGTGCCGGTGCGGAGACGACGGGAAACCGTTTGTGCAGGCTTACGCCGATACCGTGACCGGAAAGATATTCGCCGGTATGGTGGAAACACTGGTGAAGGAGTAAACGCGGCGCCCGGGTGGCGGAATGGCAGACGCAGCAGACTTAAAATCTGCTTCCCACAAGGAGTACGGGTTCGATCCCCGTCCCGGGTACCACTTTGATTTCAGTTCTTGACTTTTTCTTGCGGATTTCCATAATCCGTCCGGAAAAAGTCGTTTTTCACTTACTTATTTGTCAGAAGGTTATAACAACGGTATGCAAACTTGAAATTACCGCCGGTGCTGACATCCAGGCAAAAGGCAGCACATCAAGATCCCCGAGCCGGCGAAAAACATTGGGAAAACGTCGGCATTGCTCGTTGTTAATCCTCTCCAGCCCATAGATTCCCAGCGGCGGAGAAAAAGCCGCGCATTTCCCGAATACCATCACGCAGAGCGGGATTTTCCAATTCAAAATAGTTTTTTCGAGGAAAATACGGAAGATAAATCATCAATACCGCATTCAGAGCAGTATCTTCAGGATTGACGCAGCAACGGATGTAATCATTATTCCAATTCCATTTGTTA
>JAZRUY010000116.1:0-7062 GCA_045598845.1 Victivallaceae bacterium | reverse complement strand
CCCGGTATTGCCGGCGGCATCCACGCAACGCCCCTGAATTTCGTATTCCCCGGCGACAGCACAAGTAACCCTATCACCGGCGGCGCACCCTTGCCATGCACTCCATTTGCCGCCGTTGAATTTCATCCGGTATTCCAAACGTTCAGGAGTTTCTCCGCCGGGATTATTCAGCGTCAAAACCACAGTATCACCGGATTCAGAAACCGCGGCGCCCAGCACCGGAGCGCCCGGGGCGGTCAACCGGTAATTGTCGATGGTATAAGTTTCCTCATACCGGTTCCCGGCAGCATCGTATATACAATAGGTATAAACGCCGTTTTCCGTAAAAGTATAACTGAAAACGTCTTCGCAGCCGGCCGCTCGTTCAAAAGCGGTCCATTCATCCGTACCTGATTTTTTCCATTCCGCGCCGGCGACGCCGCTGGCATCATCGGACGCGGTCAAAGTTACAGTAACCCGTTCGCCGCCGGCATAGGCGGCGATATTGATAACGGCACCGGTATTCCGGCTCACCGATTCCAACACCGGAGCCACCGTATCGATATTATTCACGGTTACCGACCGGACAAAGCAGCCGCCGTTATCTTTCACCCGGAAAAATACCTTAGTTCCGTTTTCCTCCACCTTCACACCGGAGGATGAATACTTTTTCCAAACGGAACCGCCGTCAAGACTGTATTCCAACTGATAATCAGGCGCCGTCATTTTAACAGTAACCGCGCCGTTCGTCCATTCGCCGGACGGAGTCAGCACCGGCTCCGGCAAAGAGATTCCGTCCTCCGTCACCGTCAGGCAAAGAACACCGGCATCATTATTGAGCAGAGTATAGTACAGCCCGTCGTCAAGTTCAGCGGTACAGCCGAAAACGATATCGCCAAGAACCTCGCCGCCGGCACCGCATACCGTCATGGTAAGACCGGAAACGTCTCCGGCATTGCCGGCCAGCAGATATTCACCCTCCCCGCCGGAAGCGGTAATACTCCAGGTTCCCGAATTGTCAAAAGCGAAGAAATCATTGAGTATGACTGACGCATTGCCTTCACCGCCGCCGGACAAATCGAAAGTGAAACCGTTACCGCTCACCGTACCGCCGGCGGCAAGACGCACCTCGCCGGCAGCGGTAAGCTGTTCAAGAACTCCGCCGTCCTCCACCGCAAGCACACCGCCGGAGGCAATCCGGCCGGAGGCAAAAGTTCCACCGTTGACGACTTTCACCTCAGCGCCGGAATTCACCACAAAACCTTCCGCACGGCCGGCAGAGTAACTGAAGTCGGTTCCGGTTACCGCATCGGTACCGCCGATGGCCGTACCGGTATCAGCACCGTCAACCGTGAAATTCAACACTCCGCCGCGCCCGAGAGTCAAACCGGTAACCGTACCGCTTTCAACCTCCAGCGCTCCGCCGCTCATCACCGTACCGAAATTGAATTCGCCGCCGGAAATCACTGAAACGGCACCGCCGCGGTAAATCACTATATTTTCCGCCAATCCGTCCGCATAACTGAAATCAGTTTCCGTATCGGTATTGTACCCGGATATTTCAACCTCATCACCGCCGCCGGTTACCGTAAAACGCAAAGCGCCGTGTTTCTGCTGAGTCAAGTCATAAACTTTTCCGGATTCGACTTCCAAAGCACCGCCGCTCATCACCGTGCCGGCGGCGAATTCCCCGCCGGAAGTGATTTTTACAACCGCACCGGAACCGATAAAGAAACCGGAAGCCGAACCGCCGGAGCAACTGAAAGAAGAACTGGTCCGACCGTCGGCAGTCGGACTGTATATACCGCCGATACGGGTATCATCGTCACCGCCGAGCACCTCAAAATTGATGATGCCGCCTTTCTGCTGGCGGAGACCGGTCACAGTTGCCCCGGATGAAACATTGAGCACCGCGCCGCCGCCGATCCAGGCGCTCTGCAAACTGCCGCCGGCATTGATGACCGAGCCGGAAAAAGCACTGGTTTCACCGGCCTGACCGCCGCTGATATCCAGCACTCCGCCGTTGTAAACCATAGTACGGGACGCAATCCCGAGTTTAACCGTTTGAATGCCGCCGGACGACACTATCGTATCAACAGAATTACCGCCGTTCAGTATCTGCTCACCGCCGGAAACAACCACGGCATTGCACGCTTTTCCCTGCACTCCGGAAATTATCTGGGTACCGTAAACCGTATCAGCGCCGGCGGAACCGAGCACCGACTGGGTACCGCCGGATTCGACAGTATCACCGTAAGCACTTGCGCCGGCATTTATTATCTGGCGGCCGCCGGATTCCACCGTTTCCATGAAAACAGCGCCGCCGGAAAGAACGGTTTCCACCCCGCCGGAAACAACAGTGTTGTTACGCGCACTGCCGGCCACCAGCAATCCGGCATTGTAATTGCCTGGGCCGAGACTGTCGCTGACAATCTGCGCAACGATTCCGGACACCGGCTGCACACCGCTACCGGCCACGGTGCCGCCAACCGCAAGACCGCCGGAGCAAACCAGCACGGTTGCGCCATCGCCGTCGATACTGAAACCGGAAACCGCGCCGCCGGTGCTGGCCACCGCCAGACCGCCGTCCGACACCGCGGTGCCGCTGGCGACACCGCCGGAAAAAATCAACTGCTGGCGGTAATCGGTATCGGAAACTGAGGAACCGACCACCGTATTCTTGGCCACCATTTTGTTGACAACCCGCTCGGAATAGCGCTCCGACTCCGGATTGACAAAAGTCTCGTAGTAACTGTGGCGCATATCAACATAGTCAAAACCTATGCTGTAGCCGTTGTTATACGAAGACATTACGCGGTATTCGCCTTCAATCCAGTCCCACTCGATATCAATGATTTTCAGCAGATCAGCGGCATCCCGTCCGTCGGAATAATCAATGCTGTCATCGGAATCGGTCAGCACGATACCGGTCCAATGGCGCGGATCGCTTTCCGGATAGGTGTTATCCACCCGCAATCCCCAGACGGTAATCGCATGGGAAATCGGACCGTACCAGCTAACGCTCATTCCGCAGCCGGCGCCCTGAGTAAGCTTCTCCAAAAGCAGCGTCAATCCTCCGGTACTTCCGGAAATAGAGCCGCTGCTCACCGACTCATCCCAGCCGGAATAAGCGCTGTTGTAAAACTCGGTTACTCCGGAAAGAGTCCCCCCCCCCTCGGCATGACCGGCCAATTTGAAAGTATCATACACATCGTCCTCATTGGTGATGCATATTTTCTGACCTTCCACATCGAGACCGTCTTTACGCCCGGAATAATTCCACAGAGCGGCGTTACCGGAATAGTCCGGACCGTAAGCCCAGCCGGTCCAGGCCAGAATATTGGACGCCGCGCCGGCCCAGCAGAGATCCGCATCATTCGGATGAAAAGCGTTGGAGCGCTTTTCCGCATCGACCACTTTAGGATCGAGATAATAATAGCGCCCGACCGAACCTGCCTCTCCGCCTTCGTTGAGTTTGAAATCGTCCCAGGTAAGCCCGTCAACACCCATGATATACACGGTCTGCCCGGCATATTCGCCGGTGGTAACCTTGATTTCGGAATGAGCGATGCCGTCGCGCCATTCCAAAGTGTCAGCCGGCTTAACGTAAGTGCTTCCCGCCATTTTCAAACCCTCCTGAAAATTATAAAAAATTGTTTCAAATCATCAAACCCCGATCGCGAGCGGCAGCAGTACGCATGACGCGTAACGTGAAACGCATAAGGACAACACGCTATAATCGCTACCGCATAATAATATAAATACAATAATGCAGGTTGACAGCCCATTCAAGCCGGAACAGACGGATTTTCGATAAAAAAACAAAAAAATCAAACCGCGGCAATAAATGCGGCCAAGTTGTTCAGCGCATGGAAAATCCAGGCGGCGCTCAGTTTGCCGGTACGCAGAAAAATCCACTGCGCCAGCACTCCGAGCAGGGTCAGAGCCGGAAAGCCGGACAGAAAAAAATGCGCGGCGCCGAATATCAGCGCGGTAAAACAAACGGAACACGGCACGGAAAAAACACCGCGGAAAGCGGAAAAAAGCGCGAGACGGAACAACAATTCCTCCCCCAGCGGGACTAAAAACACCGTGAGAAAGAAAAATAAGCATTTGAGCCCGGGAGGGGAATCCGCTATCAAATCCCGCAGCGGCTGACCGGTCGAGCAGACGATACCCAATTGCCCCAATACTTTACACCAGAGAGAAGTAAGCGGCACCGAGACGAGCAGAAAAAATATCAGCAAGGATAAAACCAAGATTAAATCATTGCAAATCAAGTTTTTAAGCAGTGTTGACAGCGTATTGCGCCAATCACCGACACAGAGATAAGATAAAACGATGATTAAGAACGAGATATATGCGATTGAAGACGCATATTCACCAACCAGCAGCCGCACCGTGGTTTCCGCTCCGCAGCATCCGGCGATCCACACCCCGGCCTGCCCGGCGGCGAAGCCGGTCAATACAGTGCCGGCAATTATCAGCCATGCCACAGAAGAACGGCGGAAAGCAAGAGCGGCGACGGTCATCGGCGGAAAACGATCCGGCGACGGTCCTCCGCCAGATGCTCAATGGTTATTTCAACGGCTGAGGCGGGCAGAATGCCGTTGATACGCTCCGGCCATTCGACCAGCGCGTAACTCATCCCGTCATTGAGAAATTCATCCGCGCCGAAAGCCAGTGCGGAAGCCTCGCCGTCAATACGGTATAAATCCAGATGGTACAACATGCCGCCGTCCGGCAGCGGATACTCCTGGACAATCGTGTAGGTAGGACTGGATACCGGCTCCGTTATACCCAACCCGCGGGCGAAACCGCGGGCGAACACCGTTTTGCCGGCCCCCAAATCACCGTACAGCAGAATCACAGTACCGCGCGGCAATTTTTCCGCCAGGACAGAAGCAAATTTTTCCGTATCCCCGGGAGAGCCGCTGATAAAATCACCGATTATCTTTTTTTCCATAAACTTTCCGCTGTCCTTAACAAAATCTGAATACAGGGGCAATAACGCATACGGCGGATAAAATTCCGGTCCGCGGTAAAAATATATGCCGGAAGGAACATCAAATCAAGCCGGAGAAAGTTTGTAAAAACCGGTTCAGCATCTATATTTCAGCGAAAAGAAACGGATATATCACGCGGGAACTATCCAATAAAATGACACTGCCGGAAGCGAACTGGGAAAACATTATCCGATACGCCCTGGCGGCTATGGTCATAGCGGCGGCCGCCGCCGTCGGATTCCGGCTGGGAGGCTGCCTGGTTTTACTGCTGAAAACAGCACTTTCAGCAGCGGCCGCCGGAATCGCAATCGGCAGCATCCACGGTCCCGGAGCCGGAATCACCGCGGCAATCATTGCCGGAATACTGGTGCTGGGACTGCACTGCGGCAACTCAAAAAAACGGGAATAACAAAGCGGCTTGCATATCGCATACACCGGTTATATATTAAAAGCAAAGCGGCCGGCAGATGCCGCCGTGAGCGTTGTTGGCAGAACAAAGCGGGTTTTCCCGCTTTTTTGTTAACGGCCGGAAATACTACCGGCGGGGAACCATGAAATTAAGGAATCGGAAGTTTCAAACTTAAACCCGGAGGAGGAAATAAAATGAACAATGAACTGCTTCAGTTGCTGGATGTAATGGAATCGGAACGCGGCATTGACCGGGAAGTACTGATATCGCTTATCGAAGAGTCCGTTAAAGCGGCCGCCGCAAAAAGCATGAATCCGGCCACGGAAATCGAAGTGAAACTTGACCGCAAAAGCGGCAAACTCAAAGTCTGGGCGATTCTGGAAGTGGTAAATGAAAATCCCGGTCCGGACCAGATACTCTACAACAAGGTGAGGAGAGAATTTCCGGAAACCAAACCTGGCGATAAAATCAAATGGGAAATTCAGCCCCGGGATTTCGGCCGCATCGCCGCGAAAGCGGCGCAGCAGGCTCTGGCGCAGCAGTTGCGCAGCGTGGAGAAACAGAATGTGGTGGAAGAATTTTCCGACCGGGTGCATTCTCTGCTCAACGGAATCGTTTCCCGTTTCGAGGGCGGCAACGTGATCATTGATTTTCAGCGGGCGGAAGGCGTGATGTCATCGCGCGACAAAATTCCCGGGGAAATCTATATGCCGGGCGACCGTATCAATGCGATGCTGGTAAAAGTCGACCCGGAAGCGCACGGTCCGAGTCTGATCGTATCGCGCAGCAACAATGATTTCATCCGTTTGCTGTTTGAACGCGAAGTAAGTGAAATCCGGGACGGAATCGTGGAAATAAAGGCCATAGCCCGCGATCCCGGAGTGCGCACCAAAATCGCCGTGGCCAGCAATGACAGCCGCATTGATCCGGTCGGAGCCTGCGTCGGTCAGCGCGGGATGCGGGTGCGGGGGATCACCGCCGAACTCGGCAACGAACGGGTGGACATTGTGCCGTGGAGCGAAGATGTGCGCCAATTCGCAATCAACGCCATGAGTCCGGCGCAAATAACCTCGCTGGAAGTCAACGAAGAAAACCGGACCATGATCGCGAAAGTCACCGAGGAGCAATCAAAACTGGCATTCGGCAAACGCGGTCAGAATGTACAACTTTCCGGTAAACTGGTAGGTTACCGGATCCTGATTCAGAACATCGAAAGCGGTCTGGAGGAAAAAATCCGGATGGCCGTATCCAATCTGATGCTGGACACCGGAATCAACGAGGAAACCGCCAATATCATGGTGCGTTCCGGTTATGTTACCATAGACGGACTTAAAGCGGCAGGAGAAGCGGCCGTAGCCGCTATTGAAGGCATAGACGCCGATGAAGTGGCGCGGGCCTTTCGTAAAATCAACGGCTGAACCGGATGCGGAGAGTGAAAAATGAACAAAAAACTCACAGCCAAAACACTGGCGTCCGGTTACGGCAGGACGGTGCAGGAAATCGTGTCGGAACTGGAACGGCAGGGACTGGATACCTCAGCCGGAGATAAAACGGTAATACCGGAAGACTTGCGGGAACTGGTGGAATCTTATTTTGCCGATCTGTATTCCGGTAAGGACGGCAATTCCGATGATACCGAGACGGGAAAGCCCCGCAAAAACGGGAAAG
>JAZRUY010000115.1:0-9924 GCA_045598845.1 Victivallaceae bacterium | reverse complement strand
AAGAAGATGACGGGTTATGATACCTATTTTCTCACCGGCACCGATGAACACGGCCAGAAGGTGGAACGGGCAGCCCGGGCGCGCAATATGGAGCCGCTGGCGCATTGCGATGAAACCGTGGTGCGCTTTCAGGAGTTGTGGCGCACGCTGGGCATCACCAACGACCGTTTCATCCGGACCACGCAGGAATTCCATGTGCGGGTGGTGCGGCGGGTGCTGCAGGATCTGTATGACCGCGGGGAGATATACAAAGCGGAATATACCGGCTGGTACTGCGTGGGCGATGAGCGGTTTTTCACCGAGAAGGATCTGGCGGACGGCAAATGTCCGGAATGCGGACGCGAAGTTACGGCGATTAAGGAATGGAATTATTTTTTCCGGATGGGCAAGCACCGCGACTGGCTGGTGGAGTACATCAAATCTCATCCGGATTTCATTCAGCCGGCCTTCCGCGCCAACGAGACGCTGGGATTCCTGAAACAGGAACTCGGCGATTTGTGCATTTCCCGCCCGAAGTCCCGTCTGGCATGGGGCATAGAGTTGCCTTTTGACCGCGATTATGTGTGCTATGTGTGGTTCGACGCGCTGCTCAACTATGTGTCGGCGGCCGGTTATCTGCAGGACGGGGAGCGGTTCAAAAAGTGGTGGCCGGCGAGCTGCCAGCTCATCGGCAAGGATATTCTGACTACCCACAGCGTTTACTGGCCGACCATGCTGCACGCGATGGGGCTGCCGATGCCGAAGAGCATTTTCGCCCACGGCTGGTGGCTTACCGGCAACACTAAAATGAGCAAATCGCTCGGCAACGTGGTGAATCCGATGGATATGATAGCCCGGTGCGGCGTGGATGCGTTCCGCTATTTCCTGCTGGCGGAAATGTCGCCCGGCAACGATGCCAATTTCACCGAAGAGGCGTTCGTGGCCCGCTACAACAGCGATCTGGCCAACGATCTCGGCAATCTGCTGAGCCGGGTGGTCAAAATGACTTTGCGCAACGGCGGCACGGTTGCTCCGGCTGGTGAACTTCAACCGGAGGACCTGGAATTCAACACCGCGGTCGCCGCCGCGGTAACCGCCATGGAAAGCAATCTGAAAGCGATGAAACTCGATCAGGGCATTGCCGCCGTGATGAACGCAGTGCGGGCAGGCAACCGGTATCTGGAGCGTACCGCCCCTTGGGTGCTGGCCAAAAAAGGCGAGACCGAGCGGCTGAACACCGTGCTGCATACGGCGGCGGCCGCCCTGCATGTGATATCGGTGCTGCTGGCTCCGGTGATGCCCGGCAAGATGGCAGAACTGCGCCGGACGCTGGGATTCCGGGAAACGGAAACTCCGCGGATTTCCAGCCTTAAAACTCCGTCCGGCGACGCGGTGACCGGATTGCAGGCGCAGGATTGCGCCGGGCTCTTTCCGCGGATCGAGGCGGATAAAAAGGCTCCGGAACCGGCGCCGCGGAATAAGCCGGAGGCTAAACCGGCGGAACCGCCGGCCGGTATAATCACCGTTGATGATTTCGGCAAGGCGGTGCTGAAAACCGCGGAGATCACCGCCGCTGAAAAAGTGGAGAATTCCGATAAACTTCTGAAACTGCAGATCGGCATCGGAGGGGAACGGCGGCAGATCGTTTCCGGTATCGCGGAATATTACCGCCCGGAGGAACTGATCGGCAAGCGCATCGTGGTGGTCGCCAATCTGAAACCGGCGAAAATCCGCGGGGTGGAGTCCAACGGCATGCTGCTGGCGGCCTGCGACGGCAAAACTCTGCGTCTGATCACTCCCGACGGCGAGATCGCCTCCGGAGTGAGAGTCGGTTAAATTTAGCGGCGCGCTGACAGCCGCATCGAGTATGCGGCTTACTTGTCAAAAAGTTTCTGGTGGAACTTTTTAACTTCGTTATCGTACCGCTATCCGTTGCGGTTTTATGTTTTATTTTTTAAGTCAAGTAACGGAATCTTGTGACGGTAACACCCCGTCCGCCGTCGTCTTTTTCCCGCACAAGGTGCAGAAAAAGACTATGGCGTGATGACTTTCCGGCAAGCCGTAAAGTCACCGGTCGGTCGTGACGCTGATCCTAGTGTTACGGATGACGGAGCCGCACTCCCGTTTGTTAAGAGAGTAAACGGAATTTTGTCAAAACATAAAAAACAAGCAATAAAGTTTTGTAATGGTAACGCCAGATTTGTCGTGACGACAGTCTTGTTGAGTATTACCGGAAATCCGTTTTACCGTCTTTATTTCAGCAGCATGCAGTCGCCGTAACTGTAAAAGCGCATCTTCGCTTCGATGGCTTTGGCATAGGCCGCCAGTACTTTTTCCCGCTCGCAGAAACAGGATACCAGCATGATCAGCGTGCTTTTGGGCAGATGAAAATTGGTGAGCAGCATGTCAACCGCCTTGATGCGGCGCGGCGGATAGAGGAAGATCCGGGTGCGCCCGTGCCCGGGAGTAACCGTGCCGTCTTCCGCGGCGCAACTTTCCAGCACCCGCACCGTGGTGGTTCCGACCGCCAGCACTTTCCGTCCCGCCGCACGGACGGAATTGATGAGTCCGGCGGCGGTATCGGAGAGCCAGTATTCCTCCTCATGCATGATATGCTTGCTGACATCGTTTACTGACACCGGTTTGAAAGTTCCGGGTCCCACATGCAGGGTTACCGCGCTTTCCCGCACGCCTTTCTCCGCCAGTTCCGTTAGGATTTCCCCGGTGAAATGCAGTCCGGCGGTGGGCGCCGCCACCGCTCCGGGCACGCTGGCGTAAACAGTCTGATAGCGGCCGGCGTCGGCATTGTCGTCCGGTCTGGCGATATACGGCGGCAGGGGGATGTGCCCGTATTCAGCCTGCAGCAGATTGTCGTCCGTCAGGGAAAATTCCACTTCGAAACTGCCGTCCGTCCGGCGCCTGGTAACCGTGAATTTATCTCCGTTCCGGTTGAGTTGACCGTCAGCATCGGTCAAAACCGCGAAAACTCCCTCCGCCGCCCGTTTGCCCGGTTTGAGCAGCACTTTCCAGCGGTTGGGATTGCCGGAAAGTTTTTCCACCAGCAGCACTTCGAATACGGCGCCGTCCGTCCGTCCGTTCCTTCGGGCGAACATCCGGCCGCGCAGCACTTTGGTGTTGTTGCAGATCAGAGCGTCGCCGGGGGAAAGATATCCGCATATATCGCGGAAAGGATGAATTTCGCACTCGCCGGTCCGGCGGTCCAGCACCATCATGCGCGACATATCGCGCCGTTCGGCGGGATACTGCGCGATAAGTTCCGGCGGCAGCGCGTAGTCGAAAAGGTCAACCGACAGCATGGCGCGCCTCAGTCCCGTCCGGAGCGCATCTGCTCGCGGGCCTGTTTGAGCCGGTTCATCTCCTCCGGCGACAGACTGTTGATGCCGTATCGGGAGATTTTGTCCAGCAGATAATCCAGTTCCCGCGATGAAACCCGCCCGGATGATTTGCCGGAAAATGAATCCGGCGGCGGATTGAAGCCGCTTTTCCGCGGCCGGCGGCGGAAGAAGTCCCAGACCAGTCCGGAACCGAAAGCGGCTTTCAGATAGATGTAGCCGCCGATCGCGCCGCCCAGATGCGCCAGATGCGCCACACCGCCGTCCGCCCCGGTGATCTGGAACAGCAGTTCCGCAACGGTGTAGCAAATCACCAGAGTCACGGTGCGCATCGGCATGAACGGCATGAACATCATCACGAACTGGCGGTCGGGTTCGAACAGCATCGCTCCCACTATTACCGCGAACAGCGCCCCCGAGGCGCCGAGTACCCGGAACGGAGTGCCGAGATTGAGCAGATAGAACAGCGCGTTGCCGGCGGCGGCGCCGATGATGTAAAGCCAGACAAAACGGTTGCTTCCGATATGCGGCGCCGCCAGTTTGCCGAAGAGATACAGCCCGTACATGTTGAATACCAGATGCCAGAAATCCGTATGCAGAAAACCGGCGGTAACCAGTTGCGTGGGAAAGAATCCGGCGCAGTCCAGCACCAGCATCCCCCCCAGCGGCGGCATCAGGCGCACTGCCAGAAACACCGCCGCGTTGATCAGAATCAGCGTTTTCACCGTCCGCATGGCGTCGCCGCCGCTCCGGTCATACCACTCCATTTGATTGCTCCTCGCTGCCGCCGAACCGGCGGCGGAATTCGTTGAAGGTTCCTTCTTCCAGCGCCTGCCGGATCTGTGCGGCAAGGTGAAGAAAATAGTAAAGATTGTGCCAGGTCAGCAGCCGGATACCGAGGATCTCGTCCACATTGAACAGATGGCGGATATAAGCCCTGGTGAACCCGTTCCGGCAGGCATAGCAGCCGCAGTTTTCGTCCAGCACCGAAAAATCCTCCGCATATTTGGCCGCTTTCACCGGTATGGTCGAGCCGCCGGTCATAAAAGCGCTGCCGTGCCGCCCGAGGCGGGTCGGCATCACGCAGTCGAACATATCCACGCCGCGCGCCACGCATTCAACGATCTGCCGCGGGGTGCCCACCCCCATCAGGTAGCGCGGCGCCTCCTCCGGCAGGAACGGCACAGCGGCATCGACGGCGCTGAACATTTCCGGTTCGCTTTCGCCCACGGATACTCCGCCGACCGCATATCCGTCGAACCCGATATCCGTGACGGCGCGGGCGGATTTTTCCCGCAGTTCCGGATAAACCGAGCCCTGCACGATGCCGAATCTCAGCTGACCGTCGTTGAGCGGCTGTTCCCGCGACATCCGCTCCCATGCCGCAGTGCGGTCTATCGATTTCGCCGCCTGTTCCGGCGGGCAGGGATAGGGAATACATTCATCGAACGCCATTACGATATCGCTGTCCAGCGCGCGCTGTATCGCCATGGATTCGCGCGGACCGAGAAAAAACCGCGTTCCGTCGATATGCGATGCGAATCTCACCCCGTCCGGCTCGATTTTACGCAGTTTGGCGAGGCTGAACACCTGAAATCCGCCGGAATCGGTGAGGATAGGCCGTTTCCAACCGCAGAAACGGTTCAATCCGCCGGCCTTGGCCATCAGATCCATGCCCGGGCGCAGGAACAGATGATAGGTGTTGCCCAGAATGATTTCGGCGCCCAGTTCTTCCAGTTCGGCAACCGACATCGCCTTCACGGTGGCCTTGGTGCCGACCGGCATGAACACCGGGGTCTGTATCCGCCCCCGGCGGGTCGTCAGTACCCCGCGCCGGGCGGCGCCGCATTTTTTCAGTACCCGGAACATCACTCGACGAACATCTCTCTGTACAGTTGCTCCGCCTGTCCGCGCATTCCCAGTGCGCCGGCCAGTTCCAGCGCGAAAGCGAACACCGCGCCCGGTCCTTTACCGGTAACGATATTGCCGTCGCGCACGGCGGCGGCGGAGCAGGGAACGCATCCGCACAGCAGGCGGTCCAGTCCCGGATAAACTGTGAATTTCCGGCCTTCCAGGATGCCGGCTTTCGCCAGCACCGACGGCGCGGCGCAGATAGCCGATATGATTTTTCCCGCCGCGTGCATGGTCCGCACCGCTTCGAGTACTTCATCCGATTCGCGGAGCCGCAGGGTTCCCGGCATACCGCCGGGCAGAAACAGCGCATCGGCCCCGGAGGCATCTCCGGCGGAGAAAGCGCGGTCGGCTATCACGGTGATGCCGTGCGAGCCGGTGATCCGCGTCCCGCCCAGTCCGGCGGTTTCCGCGGTTACGCCCAGCCGGCGCAGCACATCGCATACCCCGGTGAATTCGGTTTCCTCGAATCCCTCCGCCAGAATTATAATTACTTTTTTCATCCGCGGTATCTTATCCGTTGGTCAGGCCGGTTGCAAAAACAACCGCTTTACCGGGCGCCGTCCGCCGTCTGCGCCGGGCGGCGCCGCGTACTACATTACAATTACACGGAACAGAATATACCATTGGAGCATATACGATACAAATGTTCGACGGTGACTTCAACTACTTTATTCAGCATCTGGTCATTGAGCGCGGGCTGGCGCCCAATACCGTCGAAGCCTACCGCCGCGATCTGGAAAGTTTTTCCTCATGGCTGGAGAGCAACGGCATCCATTCGTTCCGCGGGATAGACACGGAAAAGATCCTGGATTATCTCGAATACGAAAAAGGAACACGCTGCCTGGAAACTTCGACTGTCGCCCGCCATCTGGTGGCGGTGAAAATGCTTTACCGCACTTTGTTCAACGACGGTCTTATCCCGGTTGATCCGGCGGCCAAAATGGAATCCCCGCGGCTGTGGCGCACCCTGCCGGAATTTTTATCCGAGGATGAGATCGGCCGGTTCATGAATGCGTTTTCCATGGATTCCGGCGACCCGCTGGAACTGCGCAACCGGGCTATGCTGGAATTGCTTTATTCCTCCGGGCTGCGGGTTTCGGAACTGGCGGGGTTAAACAAGGGCGCCGTCGATACGGTGAGGCGCAACATCAGAGTGACCGGCAAGGGTTCCAAAACCAGGATCGTGCCGGTGGGACTGGCGGCGCTGGACGCGCTGGCGGCTTATACGGCGTCAGGCCGTCCGATGCTGGCGGAGAAAAATCCCGGTGCCAGGGAACTCTTTCTCTCCCGCACCGGCCGCAAACTCGACCGGGAGCGCGTCTGGGCGGTGGTAAAGGAGGCGGCGGAGCGGGCCGGCATCGTCAAGAATATCCATCCTCATACCCTGCGCCACAGTTTCGCCAGCCATCTGCTGGCCCACGGCGCCGATCTGCGGGTGATTCAGGAGATGCTGGGGCATGCCGACATCGCCACCACCGAGATTTACACCCATGTGGACACGGAGCGGCTGCGCGAGGTGCACAACCGCTTTCTGCCCCGCTGAGCCGCTATTCCAGAAAACACCTGCAGGCTCGGGCGGCATCGGCGATGATTTCCTCCTCGCCGTCCACCCGGCGGTTCCGCATCAGGATATTGCCGTCGCAGATCACCGTATCCACGCACGAGGTGTCGGCGGCATAAACCAGATCGGAAATCAGATTGTGACCGGGCGACAGCGCCGGAGTTTTCAGATTGAGCAGCATTAAATCCGCTACTGCGCCTTCGCGTATTTTTCCGGCGCCGGGCACGAAGAATTCCGCTCCTGCGGCGGTGGCGCATTTCCAGATTTCCTCCGCGCGCCCGGCGGTCGGGTCGCCGGATTCGATTTTCGCATTCAGCGCGGCGGTTTTCATCTCGTCGAACATGGAAAGACTGTTGTTGGACGCGCATCCGTCCGTCGCTATCGTGATCCGCGCTCCGGCGGCCCCGGCTTTTTTGAACGGCATCATTCCGCTGACCAGTTTGTAGTTGCTGACCGGGCAGTGCGCGATCGCCGCACCGCGGGCGGCGATGATTTCCAGTTCTTTTCCGGTGGCGTGCACGCAGTGCGCCAGCACGGTTTTCCCGGTAACCACGCCCAGCCGGTCGAGATGTTCGACGGGGGTTTCGCCGTGCGCTTTCCGGCAGTCTTCGGTTTCTTTGGCGGTTTCCGAGGCATGGATGTGTATATATCTGCCGTCCTCCGCCGCTTTGGCGGCGATGTCCGCAAGCGCATTGTCGTCAACGGTATAGACGGCATGGGGGGAATACGCCAGCTGTATTCTTTCCGAGGCGTTTGCAAACTGTTCTTCCAGTTCGCGGTTGCCCTTTTCCACAATCGGCCTCAGTTCCGGCACCGCCATGGTCATGAATCCGAGGCAGCAGCGGATTTTCATTTCCTCCGCCGCCTTCATGGTGGCGGCCGGATACCAGAACATATCGTTGAAAAACACGGTGCCGGACTTGATCATCTCCAGTATCGCCAGCCGCGAGCCCAGATAGACCGCGTCCGGCGTCAGTTTCGCCTCCGCCGGCCAGATGTGCCGCGAGAGCCAGGTGAAAAGTTCCATGTCGTCGGCATAGCCGCGGAACAGGCTCATGGAGGCATGGCAGTGCGGATTATAGAAGGGCGGCACCGCGGCGGTGCCGGCGGCGGATACGGTTTCGTCCGCCTCCGTTTCAATGCCGGCGGCGATCCGCCGGATGAGGTTGCCTTCGATCAGGATATCGGTTTTTTTACCGTCCAGCACGGTGTCGCGGATCAGGATTTTTTTCATGTTTTTCCCAGGTTGGTTCGTGATATTCGGATACATCGTTCCGTTAAAAATAGCCCGGAAACGGTTTTTTTCCAGTTTTCGGCCGGCGCGGTTTGCAAGAGCGGTACGCGGGTTGTACATTTCATCGGGTTATACCACACATTGGTAATTACAACAGTCTAAATTCTGAATATAGATACGGGGGCGCGCGCGGGAGCCGTAACGGTTCGTGTCGGCGTACCCGGAAATCAACAGGGGAAACAAGATGTTCAATCGCGGCAGTCTGAAATTTCTGGAAGAATTTATGAATGCCTCCGGTCCCTCCGGTTTCGAGGAGGAGCAGGCGGGGGTGTTCCGCGGATATATTTCCGGTTTCTGCGACCGGGTGGAAACCGATGCGCTGGGCAACACCGCCGGCATCCTGAACCCGGATGCGGAATTCCGGGTGATGATCGCCGGTCATTACGATGAAATCGGTTTTCAGATCGTCTATATTTCCGACGAGGGGCTGTTGTTCTTCCGCGCCAACGGCGGTATCGACAAATTGAATGTACCATCCACCGAAGTGGAAATTCTCACCGCCAAAGGCCGGGTGCCGGGGGTGATCGGCAAGAAACCGATTCATCTGCTCAATATCAAGGAGCGCGACAAGGCGCCGGAACTGGAGGATATGTGGATCGATATCGGCGCCGAAACCCGCGAAGCGGCGGAGAAACTGGTCTCCGTTGGCGATCCGGTGGCGGTGCGCAGCAATTTCCGGATGCTCGGTCCGCACCGGTTCATGTCCAAGGAATCGGATGACCGCATCGGCGCTTTCGTGGTGGCGGAAACCCTGCGCGCCCTCTCTTCCCGCAAATTGAATGTCGCGGTTTACGGCGTCGGCACGGTGCAGGAGGAAGTCGGCCTGCGCGGCGCCACCGCCAGCGCGGCCGGCATCGCCCCGCGGGTGGGGTTCGCCCTGGATGTGGGTTTCGCCACGGATGTGCCGGATATCCCCAAGAAGAAACTCGGCGACATCCGGCTCGGCCTGGGACCGGAACTGAACCGCAGTTGCGACAATAATCCGGTTCTGGGCCGGATGATGCGCGCGGTGGCGAAAAAACACCGCATCCCTTATCAGGAAGCCTGTTCGCACCGCGCCAGCGGCGGCACCGATGCCGCCGCGATTCAGCTGGCTACCGGCGGAGTGGCCACAGCGCTGCTCAGCATTCCCAACCGCTATATGCATTCGCCGGTGGAAATCTGCGATCTGCGCGATGCCGAGGCGGCGGTTCGGCTGCTTACCGAAACCATCGCTTCGTTCAAGGGCGATGAAACTTTCCGCCCGGGGCTGGATTGACGGGAGAGCCGGGGATTATGGCATACGCTAAGCACGGAAAAAACAAATTATCCCGTTATGCGCACACCCGCAGTTTCAGCCGGCTGGCCGGCAGCCGCGCGATGCCGGCCTCCGGACGGGTGCGGACGGATTTCACCGGTCCGCGGCTGCTGTTCGGCGCGGCGGTTCTGCTTATTCTGCTGATCGGGTTGCTCTCCATGGCCCGTTAAGTTTAACCGGAGGCGGTTATGGGTTCGGATAAAGACGTTCTGGTCCGCGGCGCGCTGTCCGCTCCGGCGGTGCGGCTGGCGCTGGTTTCTTTCCGCCGTCTTGCCAACGACGCGCTGGTCACCCTGGATACCGATCCGGTGGCCGGCCGGCTGCTGGGCGGCATACTGGGCACGGCGGCGCTGCTGCAGGTGCTGCTGGAGGAAAAACAGAGCCTGGCGCTGGAGATCCGCTATCCCGCTCCCGGCAACCGTCTGCTGGCCGATGTGCGGCACGACGGCCGGGTGCGCGCCACAATAAACCGTCCGCATCTGATGCCGGAAACCGATTCGGTGGAATCCGCCGCCGGAGAAGGCGG
>JAZRUY010000114.1:0-5058 GCA_045598845.1 Victivallaceae bacterium | reverse complement strand
TCCGTAACAACATCCGGGTGTCTTTCAGCGCCACTATGAGCAATCCGATTCCGGAACGCCGCATGCGTTTCTGCTGCACCGAAGGCACGCTGGACTGCGAACTTTATACCGGCAGTGTCCGCTACCGGAGGATGTCTGATGAATCCGTTATCTCCTTCAAACTCGCGGGCGGCGGTCACGGCGGCGGCGATATGGTGATGTTTAAGGAACTCTATGAAGAGTGCATGTGCGACGGCAAGCCGCCGAAATGCTCCGCGGCAGAAGGGTTGCGCAGCGCTGTTTACGCACTTGCAATCGATGAGTCGTGCCGTACCGGCAAAGTGGTTGACCTGACGTCCACCTGGAAAAAACTCGGCTGCTGAGCGCGGAGTATAACGCTTGAAATCGAAACGGTTATTCTATAATGGTTGGGAACGAATTGAATAATTGAATACCCCGTTTCCTTCCGGAACAAAAAAAGCGCGATTGATTCGCGCTTTTTCTGCCGCAGAATGCGTTTTTATTCCCATTCGATTGTGCCGGGCGGCTTCTGGGTGATGTCGTACACCACCCGGTTTACCCCTTCGACCTCTTTGATGATGCGGTCCGACATCTTGAAAAGCAACTCCCACGGCAACCGCACCACCTCGGCGGTAACCGCATCCACCGAGTTTATGGAACGGATGGCGATCACATATTCATAGGTACGCTTCTGGTTTTTCATGCCCACACTGCGCACCGGCACGAAAATCGCAAAAGTCTGCCAGGTCTTGTGGTACCAGCCTGATTTAAGCAGTTCATCAGTAACGATAGCATCCGCTTCGCGCAGAATCGCCAGCGTCTTGCGGTCAATCGGACCGACATGACGGACGCCTAACGACGGACCTGGGAACGGATGACGATCCAGCATTTCAGACGGCAATCCAAGCAGACGTCCGACTTGGCGGACTTCGTCTTTAAACAGACGCTCAAGCGGTTCTACCAGTTTAAATTTCAGATTCGGCGGCAAACCGCCGACATTATGGTGACTTTTAATGACACCGGCTGGATTACCGTCAAACGGGATGCTCTCGAGAATATCAGGATAGATGGTGCCCTGACCGAGAAATTCCGCTTTGGTGTTGGATGCCGCCTCCGCAAACACATCAATGAACTCACTGCCGATAATTTTGCGCTTGCGTTCCGGATCCGCCACTCCTGCGAGTTTATCCAGAAAACGGTCGGAAGCATCGATATACACCAGTTTCATCTTGAAATTGCGGGCAAAAACCTCCTGCACCATCTCCGGTTCGTTTTTGCGCAACAGACCGTGATTGACAAAAACACAAGTCAGCCGGTCGCCGATAGCGCGGTGAATCAATGCCGCTGTAACACTGGAATCCACCCCTCCGGAAAGACCGAGCACCACGGTGCCGCCGCCGACCTGTTCACGGATATGCTGAACTGCGTCTTCGATGAAATTTTCCATTTTCCAACGGCCGGAACACCCGCATTTATCAAAACAGAAAGCGGCTACTGCGTTATCGTCAATATCGCCGGCAACGGATAATTTCGGCACCGGCGCCGCGGCAAACTTCTCCTGCGCAGCAGTCAGCAACTCATCCCTGCGGTCGGCAATGAATACCAGCCCGACCGGATTTTCCGCCATCACCCGTTCCGCCGGAGCGGAATACGGTATAACCATAGTGTAGATACCCTTCGCGCGAACCGCCCTGGCGTGTTTTTGAACCGCTTCGCATCCGCAGTTGATCAGTACTACGGTTTCCGGAGTCTGTCTCATAGACCTTTCTCCCAAGATTGTTTTACGAATTTATCTGTCGCTAAAAATACAATAAAAGACGTCTTTTTTCAAGGTAGTAATCAGCAAAAAAGCATCAGTTTAAGCCGGCAATTATTCCTCAATGACCCGCATTCTGGTCCACTTCCCCTGATGAAAGCGCACACACAAAGTGATTCCGAGTACCGCTATCTCTGAAATCATTGCTATCCACAGTGTCCACCATGGGAATTTCAGCAGATACAGAACCACGCACGGAACTGCGAAAAGGAACAGTCCAGCCACCAGCATCAGATACATGGTGAAAGTGATATCACCCGCTCCGCGCAATGCCTGCCCGTAAGTGAGATTGGCGGCATCGAACAACAGATAAATGCAGATCAGTTTTAACATTATGCCGGTGATACGCAATGCTTCCGCCTGCTCCGGATCACCGGAGCGGACAAACGGCATCAGCAGAAGTTTCTGGCCGAGAGAGAACAACAGCATCATTGCCGCGGCATAAAGCATCATCAGCAGCAAAGCGCGCATAGTGGTATGCCAGGCGCCGCGGATGTCGCGGGCGCCTACCGCCTGTCCGACCATAATCGATGCAGCCTGTCCCAAAGCCAGCATGGGGCAGAACGCCACATTGTTGATACCGAAAGTTATTCCGGCCGCCTCCTGCACATTCGCTCCGTAACAACCCATGATAATACTGAAAGTGTTGAAAGCGAACAAATCCAGAAAAACCTGAATGCCGCTGGGCAGTCCGAAGGAGAGCATACGGACCGTAAGTTCATAATCGAAACAGATTTTGGATGTGCCGTATTTGCGCCGAACTGCGCCTGATAAAAACATGACAAAATAAATCACCGTTCCGGCCCCCTCGGAAAGCAATGTTCCCCAGGCAGCGCCGGCCACTCCCATGGCCGGACAGCCGAATTGGCCGAAAATCAGCATATAGTTCAGCGGTATATTGAACAGCATCACCACGGCGGAAACCGCCAGAACCACACCGGTATTCCCGCGCCCGGACCAGAAACTGCTCAGTGCGCAGTTCAACAGCGGCAGAACGAATCCTGCGGAAAGAATATTGAAATAAATGATCTCCTGCCGGGTTATTTCGGCATCATGATGCAGCATATCGAACAGATTACCGCTCCAGAATATACCGGTGGCGATCAATAATCCCCCCAGAACCGCAATCCACACCGACTGCCAGACAGCCACTGCGATGCGGTCATTTCTCCCCGCCCCGTCATACTGGGCGACGAAAGTTCCGGTATATGCGGTAATGCCGACAAAAATACTGCCGAGAGTAAAATTAGTCAGTCCTCCGGTAAAAGAGGCGGCGCAGGCGGCCTGGGAAAATCTGGCGGTCATCATGCGGTCGCACAGCATATTCACCGCATGGCAGGAATTGCTCAGTATCAACGGCAAAGATATTCTCAGCAACATGCCGAACCCGCCGCGGCGCACGGTTGCATTGTCGGAATTTGACAGCATCACTATGTCCCGGTTTGCGATTTTTATTTTATTCGGGTTATATACCCGGATGCAAGACGGTAATATAGCAATTCCGGCTTAAAACCGCAATATGGCGATGACATTTTCAAATGCTTTTGTCATGGACTTGCCGCTTGCGTATGTACCGTAACCGCGGTATATTATCAAGATGATATTTTCATGCTCTGCGCATACTCGTCTCCATTGCGTTGGAAGAAGGTAATATGATGAATTCCGAATATCAGAATCTGCAGACTTATGCCATGGACTGTGTGGCGCCGGAGAGTCTGCGCGCGATTCAGCTTGACCGGTTGCAGGCGATTGTCCGCCATGCCTATGATAATGTGGCGCTGTTCCGCAGCCGTATGGACGAGCGCCGGCTCAACCCAGGCAATATCCGCACGCTGGAAGATATCCGGTTGCTGCCGTTCATGAAAAAAATTGATTTGCGCGACACTTATCCCTTCGGACTTTTCGCAGTGCCTATGTCGGAAATTATCCGGCTTCATGCTTCCAGCGGCACCACCGGGAAACCGATTGTAGTCGGCTACACCAGGGATGATCTGGAAGTGTGGATGGAGGTGCTGCGCCGAGCCTTTTCCGGTTGCGGTTTGAGCAATAAAGATATCATCCAGATTTCCTACGGTTACGGGTTGTTCACCGGCGGTCTCGGCGCCCACTACGGGGCGGAATCACTGGGGGCCGCGGTGGTGCCTACCTCTGGTGGGAATACCGCGCGCCAGATCATGCTGATGCGCGATTTCGGCACCACCGCCATCTGCTGCACTCCGTCATATTTTGTCCACATGATCGACACTGCGGAACAACTTGGAGTGGATATGCGCGGGTTGCCGATCCGCGTCGGTATGTTCGGAGCCGAACCGTGGACCGAAGAAATGCGCAAGCGGATAGAGGAAGGCGCCGGTATCAAAGCATACAATATCTACGGTCTTTCGGAAATCATCGGGCCGGGAGTGGCGGTTGAATGCGAAAAACAATGCGGCATGCATATATTCGAAGACCGTTTTTATCCGGAAATCATCAATCCTGAAACCGGCGATGTACTGCCGGACGGCGAATTCGGCGAACTGGTTCTTACCACATTGTCCAAACGCGCCATGCCGATGATCCGTTACCGCACCCGGGATCTCACCCGTATTATCCCTGAGCGGTGTTCCTGCGGGCGCACCTTGCGGCGCATCGAACGCATCACCTCGCGCAGTGACGATATGTTCATCATCCGCGGCGTCAATGTGTTCCCGTCCCAGATTGAATCCGCCCTGCTCTCCGTGGACGGCGTTGCGCCGCACTACCGCATCATTCTGAGTACCGGCGACAACGGCCTGGATAATCTGGAAGTGGAAGTGGAAGTCAGCGCGGAGTTATTTTCCGACAAGGTGCGGGCAATGGAGGAACTGCAGCACCGGCTGACCGCCGCAGTTGAAGGTGTGATCAATATCCGCGCCAGAATTAAATTGGTCGCGCCGGGAACCGTCGAGCGCAGCGAAGGCAAGGCCAAACGGGTTCTGGATTTGAGAAAACATTGATGAATTTCCTAAAGTGTCTGGATAAAAAGAATAATTTTTCCGCTGCGCCGCACTTGCTTTTTAGGTTCGGCCGGGATAATTTAAAGGCAGTGGAAAATTTCGATTCGGAGAGATGGCTGAGTGGCCGAAAGCACAGGTTTGCTAAACCTGCGTAGGAGAAATCTTACCGAGGGTTCGAATCCCTCTCTCTCCGCCATAAAAAGCACGCACCTCATTCTTGAGGTGCTTTTTTACGGCTGCGGAACCGATGGTTTGCCGGATTTGGAA
>JAZRUY010000113.1:0-21880 GCA_045598845.1 Victivallaceae bacterium | reverse complement strand
AAACAATTTTGTTTTTGGGGTCGGTTTCCGCTGGTGTTATTCTTACTGGTTGCGCGATGTGTAGCGCTCCGATTCAGAATGATCCGTCCTGCATTGAAAAAACCCACGTGACTAATTCTTTTGTGGATCCGGTGTCGATGGCTTATGTGGCGCCGCAGATTGTCGGCACTGATCAGCAGTTCCGCCCGGTTTTCCGCGCCGGAGAGCGTGTTACAGGCACCGGTGTAGGAAGCTGTGAAGAAGAGGCGATTCAGGATGCGCTTGCCAACATTCTCAAGAATAATAATTGCGATTATGTTGTTGCCGTGAACAGCATCGGAAGCAGCAAAACCCATCCGACATGGCGTTGTTTCGCCACTTCAAACTACTCGGTTACGGTTTCCGGTATTCCGATTTACCTCGATAAACTGGTTGCTGAACAAATCAAAATCGAAGCACCGGTCGTTGAAGCTCCCGCTCCCACCGGAGTGACTATTGAACAGGTAAAGCAGGTAATTAACGAATCTCTGACCGTGTATGCCGCAGAGAACAAACCTGCCACTGTCAAACTCAGCGATATTCAGGTCAACATCTCCGCTAAGGGTGAAACTCCCGATAATGCCGGAGTTGTTTTCCCGCTTGTCAAGTAATAACAGACTTTTGGCCGGAATCGTCTGATTCCGGCCTTATTTATAATGTCGAAAAACGTTTTTTTTATAGTATTTGTAATTCTTGTATTTTTTTGCATCGGATGCCGTTCTGCTGTTAGAAATTATTCTACTCCCGAGTTGCGTATGATCGGATGGAGTAATCTTGGCTACTGTTCATCTGGGATTGCTCCTCCGTTGCTGGCTGAGCCTGTTATTATATACGAAAGTGAAAATGCGAAAAATCCGGTGACTTTGCCGGATAGTTCAGAATTTTGCGGTACGGACCAGACTTCGAATAATCCTTGATTCTGCTTATTTGACTGCCGCATAGGCGGCGAAACAGCCGGAAAGATGCAGCGGTATGATCTCCCGGAATCCGGCTTTTTTCAGACATTCCGTCTGCATCGGCACCGATGCCGGCGTGTCGCTCTCCGCAATGGAGCGCATGATCCGTTCCGCTTCGGCATCGCCCAGATGACTGCGCAGGAATTTTTCGTATCTGCTCCGCATGATCCGCTGTACCGCCGGATTTTCGTGTATGATCAGATCGGAAACCAGCAGCATCCCGCCAGGTTTTAAGATCCGGTGCATCCGCTCCGCCGCCGCCGCCCAGTCCGCCGCACCGCGCAGATGGTGCAGTACCGCTGCCGCCACCGCCAGATCGTATCCGGATTCCGGCAGGGGGGCGGTGCGCAGGTCATGGTTTATCACCGCGGTGATTTTACCGCCGGCGTCGCGTACCCTGCGCTCCGCCCGTTCCAGCATTTTTCCGCTTATATCCAGCAAAGTGCAGTGCAGATCAGGCATTACCCGCAGCAGGTTCAGCGTCTGGTTCCCCGCTCCGCATCCTATATCCAGCAGATCGGCCGCGTCCGGCGCGAGCGCTGCCGCGGTTTCAGCCAGCAGCGCCATCATCAGCGCCGCATCCGGTACGGACGCCTGTCCGGTGGCAAGATTGGAAAAGCGTTCAACTTCGCCGTCAAAACTGGCGGCTATCTCGCTCACATCTTTCTTTCCCATCCCCGCTCCCTGATTTTCCGGCTTGACGCGCCGGAAAAGACTTGCCTTTCGGCGCGGTTATAGTATCTTATAACTTACTTCATACGGGGTGCTTTTCTATATGGATGCTTTGGAAATAATCGATTTTTTCTATACCGGCGATCCGCCGCTGCGGGAAAAACTTCTGAAGCATTGCAATCAGGTGCTTGCCAAGGCGCTGGCGATTGCCGCCGCGTCTCCGGATAATGTCAAATCCCTGCTGGATACGCGTCTGGTGCGCTCCGGCGCGCTGCTGCACGACATCGGCATCATCCGCTGTCATGCCCCGTCGATACTGTGCCGCGGCGTACTCCCGTATATGCGCCACGGGCTGGCGGGGGCGGAGATGCTCCGGAGTATGGGGGATAACTGCGGCGCGGATATTGAAGCCTGCGCCCGGATCTGCGAGCGCCATACCGGCAGCGGTATCACCGCTGCTGAAACGGCGGCTCTGGGGCTGCCGTTGCCGCCGCGGGATTTCCTGCCGGAAACCGCGGAGGAAAAACTGATTTGTCTGGCGGATTGCTTCTTCTCAAAATCTGGGGATATGCGGGAAAAAACTTTGCCGGAGATCCGGCGCGGCATGGAAAAATTCGGTGCCGCCCCGCTGGAGCGTTTTATCGCTCTGTGCGGATATTTCGGAATGGATGCTGAAAAATGAATTCGGACAAGTGCCGTATCGATATGTGCCGCGGGCCTCTGTTCCGGCAGATAGTCCGTTTTTCCGTTCCGCTGGTGCTTTCCGGAATGCTGCAGTTGATGTTCAATGCCGCCGATCTGGTGGTGCTGGGGCGTTTTGCCCCGCATCAGGCGATGGCGGCGGTGGGCGCCACCGCCGCGCTGATCGCGCTGATAGTGAATGTTTTCATGGGGCTTTCGGTCGGGGCGAATGCGCTGGCGGCGGTGGCCGTAGGCGCGCATGACAACGCGGCGCTGGAAAAGACGGTGCACACCGCGATGCTGGCCGCGCTGCTCGGCGGGATCGCTCTCGGCGCGGTCGGCTGGTTCGCCGCCGCTCCGGTTCTGGATTTGATCTGCACTCCTCCCGATGTGTTTCCGCATGCCTGCCGGTATATGCGGATTTTCTGCTGCGGATTTCCTTTCCTGATGCTGTTCAATTTCGGCAGCGCAATCATGCGTTCCGCCGGCGATACCCGGCGACCGCTCTTTTATTTGATTGCCGCCGGCACCGTCAATCTGCTGCTCAATGTTCTGCTGGTTGCGGTTTTTCATCTGGACGCCGCCGGAGTTGCTTTCGCCACCGCCGTGTCGCACGGTATATCGGCCGCGCTGGTGCTGCTCCACCTGCTGCGGGTTGACGGCGGTATCCGGCTGCGTCCCGGCCGTCTGCGCATCGACGGCGGCACGATACTGAAAATGCTCGGTGTAGGTTTGCCGGCCGGAATTCAAGGGTCGTTTTTTGCGGTTTCCAATCTGGTTATCCAGTCCACGGTTAATTCATTCGGAGAGGCGGCCATGGCAGGCAACACCGCCGCGGTCAGTCTGGAAAGCATCGTTTACACCTGTTCTTATTCGCTGCATCAAGCGGCGATCACTTTCACCGGCCAGAATCTCGGCGGCTGCCACCCCGCGCGGATGAGGCGCGGCATCATCTGTATTCTGCTGTGTTCTCTCACTATATGCGAACTGCTTGGTTTGCTGATGCTCTCCTGCGGGGACCGGCTGCTTTCTTTCTATACCTGCGAGCCGGAGGTGGTGCGCTGGGGTATGTTGCGGATGAAACTGCTTTTTTCGGTTTATTTTTTCTATGCCGCGCTGGATGTTTTCGGCGGTTCGCTGCGCGGACTCGGGCATGCCGTCATGCCGGCCGCCTCGACCATGGTCGGAATATGCCTGTCACGGGTGCTGTGGGTGAACTTAGTGTTTCCGCAGTACCGCACTATGGAGTCCCTTATGATATCGTATCCGGTATCATGGGGGCTTACCGCGCTGTTCAACGGGCTTTGTCTTTGGTTCATCTGTCATAAAATATTCTCCGGCGGACGGCGAGGCTGCCGCGAGGCGGCGAGGCTGCTCCGGTGATACCGGCGGATGCGGAAACCGATTCGGGCTCCTCAGAACGCCTGACAGGTTTTCAATCAAGTGCAGACGGTTTGATTTATGTAAATGTAAGGAGATTTACGGTGTCTGTTTCAAAATTTCATCTGCTTTTCACCGCGGCTCTGTGGTGCGGCGCGCTGGCAGCCGGATTGACCGCGGACATTCCGTATTATGACAGCGATATGCCGGTAACCGGCGATGCCGCTTATCTGCGGGAGCGGTGCCGACTGGATGTCTATGCCCCGGATACTCCGGGTGTTTATCCGGTGCTGGTATGGTTTCACGGCGGCGGACTTTCTTCCGGCGAAAAAGGCGTGCCGGGGTTCATTGACCCGGCCGGAACGGTGATTGTGCCGGTGAATTACCGTCTCTCCGGTCCGCGGGCAGGGTGCCCTGATTACATCTATGACGCCGCCGCCGCGGTGGCATGGACAATGCGTCATATCGCGGAATACGGCGGCGATCCGGAGCGTATCTGCGTGGCCGGCCATTCCGCCGGCGGTTATCTTGCCGCCATGATCACTCTGGACCGCAAATATCTCGCCGCTTTCGGATGTTCCCCGGACCGCATCGCCGCGTCTTTCCCGATATCCGGGCAGATGACCACCCATTTTCAAGTGCTGGCGGAGCGCCGCCGGAAGGATTCCTCCGTTCCTGATATCGCTCTGGACGAATACGCTCCGGTTTTTCATGCCCGCAAAGATATTCCGCCGTTGTTTCTGCTGGTTGGCGATACCGGTGTCGAATGGCCGTCGCGGGTTGAGGAGAATATGCTCCTCGAAGCGCGGCTGCGCCGGAATTTCGGCGTGCGCAATGTGCGGCTGCTCAGTTATCCCGGCTGCGACCACGGCGCGGTTTATTCGCCGGCATTGCTGTTTATCCGCGATTATCTGCGGCAGATGAAAAAGTAGGACCGGAGTTTTTATGGCTGATATTGCAGACGGCGAAAATCCCGCTTATCTTTCCGAGCAGATCATCACTTATCTGGGCAACAAGCGCGCCTTGCTCTCTTTTATCGGCGCGGCGGCGGATACCGTCAGATCCGAGTTGCGTCAGGATAAACTGGTGACTTTCGATGTTTTTTCCGGCTCCGGCATCGTGGCGAGATTTTTCAAAAGGTTTTCTTCCCGGCTGTATGCCAACGATCTCGAACCCTATTCGGAACTGGAAAACCGCTGCTATCTTACCAACCGCGGCGACGTGAACGAGGAAGAACTTTCGTCAATTCTGGCGGATTTGAAAGTCAGGATAGAAAAAAATCTTCACGGCGGCTTTATAACCGGGCTTTACGCTCCGGCCGATGAGCGCAATATCCGTCCCGGCGAGCGGGTGTTCTACACGGTGCGCAATGCCATGTATATCGATACAGCCCGGCAGGAGATCGAAAAGCTGCCGGAGGATTTGCGCCGCTTTTTTCTGGCTCCGCTGCTGTACGGCGCCAGTGTGCATTCCAATACTTCCGGTGTGTTCAAGGGGTTTTACAAGGATAAAGCCGGACTCGGTCAGTACGGCGGTGCCGGCCGCAACGCCTTGTCCCGCATTCTTGGAAATATCGAACTGCGGTTGCCGGTCTTTTCTGATTTCGAGTGCGATTGCGGGATCTTCCGCCTGGATGCCGCGCTTGCCGCCCGGGAAATTCCGGAGGAGGTCGATCTGGCCTACCTCGACCCCCCCTACAACCAGCATCCCTACGGCTCCAACTATTTCATGCTCAACCTGATTCTGGATTACCGCCGTCCCGTCTCGGTGTCTCCGGTTTCCGGCATACCTGATGATTGGAATCATTCCCCCTACAACCGCCGCCGGGATGCTAAAAAGGCGCTGTTTGACCTTGTCGCCGCGTTGCGCGCCCGTTATGTCCTGATCTCCTACAATTCCGAAGGCTTTGTCGGCTATGACGAATTCGTTGATTATCTCTCCTCTCTCGGCCGCCTCTCCGTTATGGATAAGAAGTACAATACTTTCCGCGGCTGCCGCAATCTGGGCTCCCGCGATGCTTATGTGAAGGAATTCCTGTTCCTGCTGAAAAAGTGCTGACGGTGGTTACATCGCATCAAATTACGGATTATTCAATATCGTTTGCACATTTATCTGATCAGGTTCTGGCATGCTCCGCTTTTTGCAGTTACATTGTGTGTGTTACGGGATTTCGGTTACTGAATAAAACCTGGAGGATTTTATGAACATTTATCCGCGCGGACTTTACAGCCGGTTTGAATTCGGGGATATGACGGCGCTGTTTCTGAAGGCCGATGACCGGCATCTGTTATTCTGCCTGATCCCCGCCTGTATGGAGAATGAAATTCCGGAACACCGTAAAACTCTTAACGACACCGTTGCCTGCCGCGGCATGCATGCCGCCACCGGCGGCGAATGTGAGCCGGTTAAATTCGACAGCATGGCGCAGTTGCACCGGATGGGTAAACCGTTCAGTTCCTGCCTTTTTCTGCGCAATGGCGAAAGTACGCGCGATCTTGAACTGGTCGGGCAGAAAAAAAGCGGCGGACGCCTTGAAACTCTGTTCCGCACCGCCGCCGGTCTGGAATTCCGGCACATCATCGAATACCGCCGCGGCGACCGCTATCTGCGGATTCATACCGAAATCACCAATGCCGGTAAGCGGCGGGCGGAGATCGGCTTGCAGGAAAGTTTTTCGCTCAACGTCATTTCTCCGTTTCATCCCGATGACGCGGCGGACGCTTTGAAACTTCACCGCTACCGTTGCAGCTGGAGCGGCGAGGGCCGGCACGAGGAGAATTTCTTTGAAGATCTGAATATCGAGCCGAGCTGGAACGGCTGGTGGCCGCGCGGTATCCGTTTCGGTCAGCGTGAGTCCATGCCGGCGCACGAGTACAGCCCGACTGCCGGAGTTGAGGATATAGTGGCCGGGGTGACCTGGGGGGTGCAGCTTGCTGCCGTTGCCCCGTGGCAGATGACGCTCTACCGCGAAGGGGATTTTGCCTCGCTTTCCGGAGGTTTCCCGGATTTCGATTTCGCCGGCTGGCGCCGGCGGCTCGCCCCGGGCGAAACCAGTGTAAGCTGCACCGCGGTGGTTACCTGTGTAAAAGGCGATATGGAAGCGGCGCTGAACCGGCTCAACACCTATCCGGTCGATTACGCTGAAAAACATCCGGCGGCGGAGAAGGATCTTCCGGTGATTTTCAATGAATTCTGTACCACCTGGTGTCATCCTACCGAGGAGAATCTGCGTCCGGTCATCGATAAGATCAAGGGGAGCGGAATCCGTTATTTCGTGATCGATGACGGCTGGTTTGTGATGAACGATGATCTGGGCAAAGGCGACTGGACGGTGGATGAAGCCAAATATCCGCATGGTTTCGATGCTTTTCTCGACAGCATCCGCAAAGCCGGTATGATTCCAGGTATCTGGTTCGAATTCGAGCACTGCACCAAAAACAGCAAGGTGTGGAAGGAACATCCCGACTGGATGATCACCTGGGAACGGCGTATTTATGACCGCGGCACCTGGCACGGATTCTTCGATTTCCGCAAAAAAGAAGTGTGCGATTATTTCGATGAACATTTGATAAAGTTTTTGAAACGGCACCGCATCGGTTATATGAAGGTGGATTACAATCACCGTTTTCATCTTGCTGATACCGCTTCCGGTTCGCTGGCCGCCGGGGTGCAGGAGGCATTGGAGGCTTCCCGGCGGTACTTCCTGCATCTTCGCCGCGAATTGCCGGAACTGGTGCTGGAAATCTGCGCTTCCGGCGGCAACCGGCTGACTCCGGAATGGATGCGTATCGGCGATATGGCCAGTTTTTCCGACTGTCACGAAGGGCTGGCGGTGCCGCTTATCGCCGCTCAGACCGCGTTTCTGATTCCCTTTACTCAGAATCAGATCTGGGCGACTCTTAGAAAAGGCGAGGATAAAAACCGCACCATGTATCAGCTCTGCAGCGGTTTCCTCGGCCGGTTGTGCGTTTCCGGGGACGCCGCCCGCTTTGATAAATTTCAGCTTGACCGCATCAAGGAGGCGGCGGCATTGTACGGCGGTTGTGCCGATATATTGAAAAACGGGGTTTCCCATTGCGAACCGAATCTTGCCAGCCGCTCGCGCAACAATCCGCGCGGCTGCCAGTTGTTTTTCCGCACCGCCGAATGCGGCGAGGTGATCGTGCTGCATACTTTCGGCGATGCGCCGGAAAAAGTGGAGATCCCGGTGGACGGCAAACTGGCAGGAACCTTTGCTTACGGCACTGCGGTATCGCTCAAAGGCGGTAAACTGATTTTCGACCATCCGGGCGATTTTAACGGCGCGGTGGCGGTGATTCGGTGACGGAAAACTGATTCGGGATTTTCCATCCGGAGTGAAATATTTATGGATAGTGTTATTTTTGACCGGAAATACGGGATGCTTTGGGGACTTGTTGTGGGCGATTGTCTGGGGTCGCCGCTTCAGTTTACAGGCGATGACCGGCCGTATGTAACTGAAATGGAGCCGTGCGCGTATTTCAATACTCCGGCCGGTTATTGGACCGATGATTCCGCTATGGCATTCTGCGTTATGGAAAGCGCGGTGCGTTGCGGCGGTTATGATTTGAAAGATATTGCGAATAATTTTGTCCGCTGGTATGACAACGGGTTCTGGTCAAGTCTGCCTTATGCTTTCGATATCGGAGCGGCGACTGCCGATGCGATCGTCAATGGTATTTCTGAAGGTTCTTTGAAAAACGGATACGAAAATTCACAGGGAAACGGCAGTATTATGCGGCTGGCGCCAAGCGTGTTACTCAACGGAGACGCTGCTGATAATCGCATATTGCATGAAATCAGCGACTTGACCCATAATAGCGCGGCTGTGCGGAATGTTGTCGATATAATGGCGGAGATATGCCGCGGACATATCGCCGGTTGCCGTACCGGGCGTCGCTCTGAATACCGTTGCCGTGAGGATGTTGACAATTCCGGTTGGGTTGTATCTACATTGCAGGCCGCGTTGTGGGCATTTAACAGTACCGGGACGTTTGAGGAAGGTATGCTGAACGCTGTGAATCTCGGCGGCGATGCGGACAGTATCGGAGCCGTATACGGACAGATTGCCGGCGCATATTACGGTTGCCATGCTATTCCTGAACGCTGGATAAGCGCGGTGAAAGACAGGAATAAAATCGATGATCTGTTCACTGCGTTTCTGAAAATTACCGGATGAGATTATTTTGCCCGGTTTGACAAAAAAGCCGGACCGGGATATATTCGGATATACGGTGAGCCGGTTTGTACCGGCAATTCAACTTGTAAAGTAAAGGCGGAAATGAAAGAAAAGCGGAAAAAGAGTACGGTGAACGAAGACCCCGGACCTCGAAGGCGTGAGACCGCGCCTGAGATGCCGGCTCTGCCGCTGATTTCATGTCTCGGCTGAATCGGTTTTCTCCTCCGGGAATATTTCTTTAACTCCCGATCGGCGGTTTCACGCTTCCCTGCGGTTCCGGTGTCTTGGTTCTGTCTGACGTAATTCCGTTGCGCCGTTGTTCCGGCGTATTCGGAAGACGCGGTGGAACGGAGGAACGGAAAATGTTGAGATGTTACGATTTGCAGGACGGGCATGTCCGCGGGTGTCCTGACGGGCAGCCGGGGCTGATTCAGGTTTACAGCGCCCCTACCGAAGACGAAAAACGTTATCTTGTCGAGCAGTGCGGTATTGATGAGCATACTCTGATATCGGCACTGGATGAGGATGAGATTTCGCGTGTGGAGTATGAGTCCAGCCATATCGCGGTGATTTTGAAACGTCCGCGTAATTTTCAGGTTGACCGCTCCATGGCGTTCAAGGTGTCATCCATCGGGGCATTCCTTTTCAAGGACCGCATCATTGTGCTGCAGGCTGAACCCATGCCGCTTTTTGAACACGGCAGAATGCCTATCCGCGGCAACAGCGTGCAGGGCGTGCTGCTGCGGCTGCTGCATCATTCCACCCATCATTTTCTGCAGCATCTGCGGATAATCCGCAATATTTCGGACGAAATCGAAAACAAGATCGAATTCGCCGTGACCAATAAATCGCTGGTCAATATGTTTTCATTGTCCAAAAGCCTGACTTATTACGAAAGCGCCACCAGCGCCAATCAGCTGTTGCTGCTGAAATTGAAAAACGACGCGGCGAAAATCGGATTCAATGATGAGGAACTGGATTTTCTGGACGATATCACCGTTGAAAACAAACAGTGCGATAACTTGGCGAACATCTATACCGGCATTCTTACCGGGATGTGCAATGCCAGAGAGTCGGTAGTGAGCAACAATCTGGCCGTGGTGATGAAATATCTCGCAGTGATAAACGTGGTGTTCATGCCGCTGACGGTGATAACCGGTTTGGGCGGCATGTCGGAATTCACCATGATGACGGACGGTATATGGTGGCCGTATTCATACAGCGCTTTGGTGCTGGTGATGGTGCTGGTGGGGTATGTGACTTATTTGCTGATGCAGAAAGTCGGAATATCGGCCGGAAACGGAGGAAGGAGGCGGAGAAGATGAATATCTTTTTTCATCGTTCGTCCGGCGCCGCCGAGCGCGGCGGACGCGGATTTGATGCGGTTATGGCCGGCATCGCCGCCGTGATCGGACTGGCGTTGCTTTGCTGCCGGGGCAGGGGGTACGATTTGAACGGAACGGGTACAGTCGGATTCGCGGTGTGGTTTTTGATGTTTTTAAGTTATTTGCCATTGGAAATCATCGGATTGTTCGGTTTGATCACCGGATTGAAAGTGCCGTGGATCAATGCATGCGCCGCATCCGGGAATCAGGTGCTGGTGCTGGCGGTTTGCGATTGGGGGCTGTTGCTGTTCGTGTGGATAGCGGTGCGTCTGCTGGGCAGACGTTACGGTGTCGGTTTTCTGCGCGCCGCCCGGCATATTGCTCTGATCATCCTCTGCTGGGGTATATTCCAGGTCGGCTGTACCGCGGCGTTGGCGGTGTGGCAGCGCGGCGATGTGTCCGCCGCTCTCGAATCCGCTTGTCCGTCCGCCCGTTGAAAATGTGCGGGTAATTCCGGAGTTGCAAAAAAAACTGTCCGGATTATATTTACTCCGATAGCGTAACGGTTCAACGGCAACGGAGGAATAAAATGCTCAAAACGGCTCAAGTGCTGCGGAAGTTTGTTTATGATAAATGGGGCGGCACGGAGAGCGTTGTCTGGAATTCCGTTCCAGGGTTGCGGACGCATAATATTGACTCCGAAGTGTTGGCCGCCTACATGGGAGTGCCGCACCGGTTCGAGGTGCGCGACGGGGTGAACATCCGCCGGTTCCCGTATCATTATCCTGTGCTGTTTCTGAATGCGGCCGGCCGCGCCGTTTTGGACCGCTGCGGCAGATCTCCTGTTTCGCCGGCGCTCTGCGAATATATCCAGAATTCAGGATTTCAGCTGGTGCATATTCATTGCGACGGTATCCTCGGGGCTTCGGTCGCCGCCGCCGCCGCCCGCGCCGGCATTCCCTATATTGTTTCATTCCACAGCGGCGGCGATGATTCCGCCCTATGTCATGCCCCGTCCGGAATTGATTACGGAGCGTTGCTGGCGCTGTGCCGGGGATGGAAAAATGATTTCGCCCGCCGGGCCTCCGGTCTGGTGTGCGAGCGGAGAGACGAAACATCCCGTATGCGTTCCCTCTATCCCGGCAAGCGGATTATTACGCTGCCCAACGGCGTGAATGTGGATAAATTTTCCACTCCGGTGAAAAATAATTTCCGGGCGGTTTACGGAATACCGGATAACCGCCGGATGATTCTCTGCACCTCGCGGCTGGATCCGCGCAAAAATCAGCAACTGCTTGTTCATCTTGCCGCGTCATTGGTTGAAGAAGGTGAAAATGTGCAGCTGGTGCTGATCGGCACTTCGGATGGCGGCGGTTATCTTGAACAGTTGCGCGAGCTGATAGATGATTTGCAGATCGGGCATTTCGTGACATTGGTGCCCGGTCTTGCTCCGGATGATCCGATGCTGGTTTCCGCTTATCAGTCCGCGGATTTATTCGCAGTTCCGTCGTTGCGCGAGAATTTCGGCATGGTCGTGCTTGAAGCCTGGGCCGCCGGGGTTCCGGTGGTCGCATCGGATGCCGGCGGTTTGAAAGAACTGGTTACCGACGGTTGCAACGGTTTGCTGTTTCATTCCAACGATCTCAATGATTTGTGCCAGACTTGCCGGGAATTGCTGCATCGTCCGGAACTGGCCGCTTCCATAACAGAAGCCGGGCTGCGCGAAGTGCGTGCGCATTACAGCAATGAGGCGGTCAGCGCCGAACTGGCCGGATTTTACCGCGAATGCGTGGAATGACATCGTATTTTATTTGTAATCTGTGTCCAGGTTGTTTTTACGGTAGTAGCTGTGAATAGAGGATAGCGCTGTGAAAAAGTTGCTGATTTTACTGTTCGCGTTGTTTGTATTTTCTCTGTCGGGGGTTGATTACGGCAACGCTGAAAACTGGGTGATTTGCGACAGTGCTCCGGCGGGTGCCGCGCAGCCGGCCGATTTGTTCTACGTTTATCCGACTTTGACTTCCGATCGCGATTGCGCGCTTATGGACTGGTCGGATTCTGCAGTCGCCGCTAAAACTGTCGGATTCACGGCTGCTCAAACCGGAATTTTCGGCGGACGTTTCCGGGTGTTCGCTCCGTATGTGCGTCAGCTGGAATTCGGCCGCTGTATACTGTCGCTGCGTGCCGGGGAGTCCTGGGAAGCATCTGAAATGAAAACCGGAATAGAAGATACCGCGGATGCTTTCAGGTATTATTTAGATCATTACAACTGCGGTCGTCCGGTTGTACTGTTAGGGCACAGTCAGGGCGCTGTAGATCTGTACTGCCTGTTGAAAAACTGTCCGGAAATCACAGCCGCCGGCGGTTTGGTTGCGGCATATCTGCCCGGTTTGCCTAAAATTACCGCGGAACGTTTCTCATCAGATTTCGCCGGACGCGATATTCATCCGGCGGTTGGGGCGGATGATACCGGCGCGGTGATCGTTTGGAACACCCGCCGTTCCGATGCCGTTGATGATTTATTTACCTGTCCGGGGGGACTGTGTGTCAATCCGCTTAATTGGCGGACTGATTCGGTTCCGGCATCCGCGTCTGAAAATCTCGGAGCGTTTTTTTATGATCTGAAAACCGGGATTACCGAATCAGGCGGTCCTTATTGCGGTGTCGCGGTCGATCCTGATAAAGGCGCGCTTGTTGTCGATTTGCCTGCCGAAGGATTTAACGATGCCGGCGGTATGTTGGGCGCCGGGGTTTTTCATGTGAACGATATCTGGTTTTTCGCCGGTAATCTGCGTGAAAACGCCATCGCCAGAGTGCGCGCCCGGACGGAAGAAAATCATCGCCGGAAAACTGAATAGATATTGCATTTTTATCTGTTTGAAGTTATATTAACGAACCTTGTGATTGATACCGAAAAAACTAGAAAATATAAAGGGGGTGAATGCGATGGATACCGAAGTCAGACTCAGACCCGGGGATACGGTGGAGAAAGCGCTGCGCCGCCTCAAGAAAATGCTTGACAAGGAGGGCACCCTCAAGGAATTGCGCAATCGCCGTCATTACGAGAAGCCCAGCGAGGTGCGCCGCCGCGAGGCCAAGATGCGCCGTCACTGAGAACTCGTCGTAAAAATGCGGGGTTGATTTCAACCCCGTTTTTTTTATTTCCTTAAAAATTGATTAGTAAAAAATGAATCCGGTTTAGACCGGATTCATGATTTTTCTGGTACACCCATAGGGATTTGAACCCCAAACCTTCTGGTCCGTAGCCAGACGCTCTATCCAATTGAGCTATGGGTGCGACTTGATTTTCAAAACTCCTAAATATATACCGCCGATTTGCGGTTTGCAAGCGGAAGTCATAAAAAAACTGAATATCGGATGTTTATGCAAGGATATACTGTTGTCATAAAAGAAAGTTTACCTGGGGGCGTAATCGTAATGCCGAAAGAAACTGATTACTTCCGGAAATGTCAAATAAAAATGGTACACCCGTGGGGATTCGAACCCCAGACCTTCTACTCCGGAGGCAGACGCTCTATCCAGCTGAGCTACGGGTGCGCTATGGCAGTATCTGTCAAATATAAACCGCCGTTGCCGGTTTGTAAAGTTATCCCGGTGAAAAAAGATGTTCCGTCTATGGAGACCGCGGAGCGCGGCATGCCGTCGCCGGATTGCTTTTTGCGTTTGCCTGATATATATTACCTAAGGCTTATAGTTCAGTATCTGCCGCATAGTCCGGCAGTTATGATTCGCATTGATAATTTTTAATGTATCCCGGGTGAGTAAATGAAGCGGTTTGAGGAACTTTTTGCGGAATTGCAAACTAAAATTGCCGCGGCCGATCCGGAATCCGGCACGGTGAAGGAATTTCAGAAAGGCAAGCATTTTATCGGTAAGAAAATCGTTGAGGAGGCCGGAGAAGTCTGGATGGCTTCCGAATACGAGGGGCGGGAACGGTCCGCCGAGGAGATTTCCCAGTTGCTTTATCATCTGCAGGTAATGATGATTGCCAACGGGCTGACCCTTGATGATGTTTACCGTTATCTTTGATTTCCGGTGTGATTTATAATGGAGTTATGACATTATGCTGAAAATGGCTATCCCCAACAAAGGGGCGCTTTCCGACGATTCCGTCCGTCTGATGCTTGAGGCCGGTTATAAATGCAAGCGTTCAGGGCGTGAACTGATCGTTGCGGATGCCGGCAATGATATAGAATTTGTCTTTCTGCGTCCGCGCGATATCGCTTTGTATGTCGGCAACGGCATTATAGATCTCGGCATTACAGGGCGGGATCTTAAGGAGGATTCCGGCGCTCCGGTGGTTGAGTTGCTGCCGCTTGGATTCGGAGGCTCGCGTTTCTGTTTCGCGGTTCCGCGGGATTCCGGGCTTACGGTGGAAAAACTGGACGGTCTCCGTATCGCCACCAGTTATCCCGGATTGCTTGCTAAAAGTCTTAAAGACAGGAATCTTAATTGCAGTGTTGTTAAACTGGATGGCGCGGTTGAGGTGTCTGTGCGGCTCGGTGTGGCTGATGCGATCGCCGATGTGGTGGAATCCGGGCGTACTCTCACCGAGGCCGGGTTGGTTACGGTAGGAGAACCGATGCTGAAATCCGAAGCGCTTCTTATCGGAGGAAATCAGACGGCGGCGGATTTACCCGGGGTGCGGAAATTGCTCGGCCGGCTGCGCGGGGTGCTGGTGGCCAGGGAGTATGCGGTGATAGAATATGATATTCCGCGGACCGCGCTTGAGCGTGCCTGCCGTATCACACCGGGTATCGAAGCGCCTACAATTTCCCCCTTGGCGTCTCCTGACTGGGCTGCGGTCAAGGCGATGATTAAATTGTGTGACAGCAACGTTATTATGGATGAACTTAATTCTATCGGAGCCCGCGGTATCATGCTGACCACCATTCGGGCTTGCCGGTTATAATACGGAGACTGTTTTCATGGATAAACGGAATATTATTTCCCGGGCACGCGAGGTGTTCGACATTGAGGCGGACGGTATTCGTTCCGTACGCGACCGGCTGGGAGATGATTTTGTCGCTATGGTCGAGTTGTGCAAACAGGCGATCGACAGCGGCGGAAAACTGGTTATTTCCGGTATCGGCAAGAGCGGTTATATCGGTAAGAAAATGGCCGCCACGCTCAGCAGTGTCGGCTCTCCGTCGATATTCATGCATCCCGTGGAAGCGCGGCACGGTGATTTGGGCATGTTGCAGAAAAACGATATTCTTATTGCGCTTTCTTATTCTGGGGAAACCGAAGAACTGCTGGCGGTGCTTACTCCGGCCAAACGCCTGGGAGTGAGTCTGATTTCCATAACTTCCAACCGGGAATCCAGTTTGGGAAAACTCAGCGAGGTGGTGGTGGAAATGCCGGTACCACGCGAAGCCTGCCCGTTCAATCTGGTTCCTACCACTTCCACTACCGCTTTGCTTGCGCTGGGCGATGCTCTCGCATTGGTCCTTCTTGATGAACACGGTTTTACCAAAAATGATTTCGGCCGTTTCCATCCCGGCGGAGCCATCGGGCGTATGGTCACCATGCGGGCCGAAGATGTCATGCGCGGCCGCGATGTCTGCGCGCTTGTCAGTCCTGATGCCTTGGTCCGCGATGTGATTGTTACCATGAGCCACAAGCGGTGCGGTTCCGCTGTTGTTGAAGACGGTGAACAGCGGCTGCTGGGCATCTTTACCGACGGTGATTTGCGCCGCAATCTGGAAAAAAATCTGGATTTTTTGAATAAACCAGTTTCCGATGTTATGACCGTTGAACCGGCCTCGGTGAGGGCGGAACAGCTGGCGGTTGAGGTTGTAAGACTGCTGGAATATCGTCATATTGATGATGTGGTGGTAGTTGATAATGCCGGCAAGGTCCGCGGTGTTATCGATGTGCAGGATTTGCCCGGACTGAAACTTATGTGACCGTATCCGTAGCGGTGCGGTCGGAGTCGGAGCCGTTTAGTGAAGCCGGTGCTGAAACTGTTGTTTCCCGTTCTGCTTGCGTTCGGCGCGGTTTGGAGACTGTCCGCGGATGATGCCGCGGCGACGCGGATATATGCCGCTGGCCGCGAACTTTATAATTCCGGGGATTATTATGGCGCCGCCGGAAAATTCGATGAAGCGGAATTCATGGCCGATTCCGGAGTTATCAAATCCAATGCGGTTATTGCCAGAATCGCCGCGCTTTCCATGTGCGGGCTGCATTACGCCGAATTCACGGCGATAGAACATTTGTTGACACAATATCCCGATTTTGCCGATTTTACCCGTATGGTGGAGCGCGAATATGAACTCGCACACTGGTACGACTGCGGCAACCGCGATCCTGAATTTTGGTATTTGCGCTGGATCCCGTGGCTGAAGTGTCAGGATCACACCGTTGAAATGTATGAAACCGCGCTTAAACACGCTCCGTATTCTCCGGCATCCGCTTCTGCGGCTTTGCGGGTGGCATGGCTGAAAAATCAAGACGGTAAAGTCAAGGAGGCTCTGGACGGTTATCGTGAAATTATTCGCCGCTATCCGGATACTGATTCCGCCAGAATCGCTTATCTTGCGCTGGGAGACGCGCTTTCATCGCTCTCTGAACACGGCGACGGAGACGGCCGTTATTCTGGTGAAGCGCATCAGGTTTTGGAGGAATTCAAGCGCCGTTATCCGGATGCTCCGGAGATGGAATATGTTAATGTCACCCTCGTGTCGACTACCGATAAGGAAGCGGAAGCGCTGTTCAATATGGCGGATTATTATGACTGGCGCGGGCAGAAACGCACCGCCAGACAATATTATGCCGAGTTGTTGCGCAAATACCCTGAATCTTTGAGCGCCGAAAAAGCGGAACGCCGTCTGGCTGCGCTGGATGCGTCTTTTGTTCCGGATGATTTCGCGCCGAAAGGTCATCCCCGCCGCGAACATTACCGTACTATAGGCATTCCGGATGAAACTTATCCGCTGCTCGATTTGACGGATGAAAGCCGTCATAAATATCTGTTGCCGATTTATGATTTGGGAACTTCTGGAGATAAACCATGAATTGCCGCCGCGCTGTTTTAAGTGCCGTGTTCCTCTCCGCTGTGATGCTGTCGCTGGTCGTTACCGGCTGCGGTTATCAGATCGGCATGATGGGGCATCCGCAAATTCACACTGTTGCCGTGGCTCCGGCCGAAAATGAAACGCTGGAATATAATCTGGCCTCCCAGCTTAGATCGATGCTGTGCGAGGGATTTATGCAGGACGGAACTTACAAACTTACCGGTGTCGGGAATGCGGACTGTATAATATATGCCAAGGTGAAAAAGGTTACATATTCCGAGATCAGTTACTCGGAGGAAGACAGTTCCACCCGGATTGAAGACGATATGTATCTGCCTGATGAATGGCGGGTTTCGGTGTCGGTCGAATATTGCGCGGTGGTGCCCGGCCGCGCGGCACCGTTGCTTGGCCCGTCCACGGTAACCGGCACCGCCCGCTTCGATAACAGCGCGGACAATTACACGGTGCGCAACAGCGGTAACCGGCAAGCGTTGCATGATGCCGCCAGGCAAATCGTCACTCAGGTCAGCGAAGGCTGGTAAGCCGGAGTGTTATGCTGACCGGATTTGTGAAAAAAGGACAGACTTTATTCATTCTGTCGTTTCTTGTCCCGGTTTTATTCGGTGCGTTGTTGCTTGTTTTGCCGTTCGCCGTTCCAGGCGGCATGAGTTGGACGGATGCTGTGTTTATGTCCACGAGCGCAGTATGCGTTACCGGGCTTTCCACTGTGCCGGTCGGAGATATGTCATTCGCAGGGCAAGTGGTTTTACTGTTTCTCCTGCAGCTTGGCGGAGTCGGGATGATGTCGATGAGCGCTTCCATACTGCTGCTGTTAGGGCACGGGCTCTCTTTCAGCGATACGCTGCTTATTTCCAATCTTAATGATAACTTTTCCCTGCGGCGTATCGACGGTTTGGTGCGTACCGTCGGTTTTTATACTTTAAGTTGTGAAACGGTCGGTTTCCTGTTGCTCGCACCGGCTTTTTTGTGTTCCGGCTACCCCGTTGCAAAATCTTTATGGTACGCGCTGTTTCATGCGGTAGCCGCTTTCTGCAATGCCGGACTTACTCCGCTTGCGGAAAGTATGCGCGGGCAATCGGTCTGGATTCAAACTGTGATTACGCTGCTTGCCGCATCGGGAGGATTGGGCGTGTATGTTATCTATGATCTGGTTTCCGCCGTCCGCAACCGCCGGCTGGTGTTGCGCGTGCATTCAAAACTGGTATTGATTACCACGCTGGTCTTGATTGCCGCCGGAACTCTGGTTGTGTGGTCATTCGGTTTTGAAGACGGCGGAACGATTGGTTTCGGTGATGCCCTTTTTCAGGTGGCCAACGGCAGAACCGCCGGTTTTAGCAATCTTGATTTGAAGGCGCTTCCGGTTCCAAGTTTGATAGTTTTCACCGCTCTGATGCTGATTGGCGGGTCGCCGGGATCCACGGCCGGAGGTATGAAGACCAGTACTGTCGCGCTGGCTTTCTGCGCATTGCTCAATGTCTGCCGCGGAAATTACGATACGATATTGTTCAAGCGCCGGATTCCGATTGAAAATATTCTCCGTTCCTTTACCATTATTGTTGTTTTTCTGCTGGCGCTGTTCGCCGGTGCCGTGATTCTGCATTGTTTGCAGGGTATAACCGGAACTCCGCTCAGTATCGGGGGCAGTGTTTTTGAAGTCGCCTCCGCATTGAGTACGGCCGGAGCATCGGTAGGTGTTACCGCGTTGCTCAATCCGTGGAGCAAACTGTTTATGGCCGCGGTGATGTTCATCGGCCGCATCGGACCGTTTACTTTGATGCTGGCATTGATGGAACATGAAAAACCGCCTCGCCGGCGGTATCCTGATGAAAAAGTGCTTATCAGCTGAATTAGCCAGGTGCCGGAACAATGCCGCGTTTGTTCCGCACAGTTGACACCGGCTGTTTTTCGGATGATATTTAGTATATGTGAATACAGATTGTTTCCGGTTTCGCGGATAACCGTGAGGGTATGAATATGGCGAAAAATCATTATGCGGTGTTCGGTCTCGGATCTTTCGGTTCCAAATTGGCCGAAGCGCTGGCCAGATCCGGTAATGTGGTTATGGCGGTGGACAAGAATGAAGCGCGCGTGAACGAACTGCGCGATAAAGTCGCGGAAGCCGTGATTGCCGATGTCGGCGGAGAAGAGGTTTTGCGCGAATTGAATGTGCAGAAATTCGATGCCGTGATTCTCGGAATGAGTTCCCATTTTGAATCTCAGGTTATCGCGCTTACGCTGCTGCGCCAGGAAGGAGTGAAGAAGGTTATCGCCAAAGCCACTACGAAACTGCAGGAACGTATTTTGCTGCGGCTCGGCGCTGATGAGGTTATTCAGCCCGAACAGGATGTGGCCGAACGGCTCAGCCGCCGTCTGACGATGACGAATATCACCGATATTTTCGATTTTCGCGGTTCGGCTATTGCCGAGGTCAGGGTGCCGGAATCGCTTGCCGGTATCCCCTTGCGCGAATTGGATCTTCGCAGGCGTTTCGGCATTACCGTGCTGCTGCGTTGCGGCGTAGACGGGACTCCTTGCGCCTCGCTTACTCCCGACGCGGTGTTTCAATCCGGTGACCGGTTAACCGTATTCGGCGGCCGCGATGCCATTATAAAAATTTTTCAAAAGAGGTAATCACATGGCTGATTGTATTTTCTGCAGTATTGCCGCCGGTAAAATTCCGTCGGTGAAGATTTATGAAGATGAACTGGTTTATGCTTTCCTTGATATCGGACCGATAAATTCCGGTCATACCCTGGTTATTCCCAAGGAACATCACCAGTCCTGCGCCACTGTTCCGGAACATATAGCCGGCCGGATGTTCCGGGTCGGTTCCGCTGTCGGCACCGCGTTGCGGCGCGAGTGCGGGTATGAGGCGTTTAATTTGCATCTCGCCGACGGGACCGCCGCCGGTCAGGTGGTGATGCATGCGCATCTGCATGTGGTTCCACGCGGTATCGATGACGGTTTCCATTGGAATTGGCGTCAGCTCAAGTACGGCGACGGCGAGGCTGCCGCGCTGGCGGAAAAAATCATCCTCCGGTTGAAAACGGGAAACGTCAACTGCTGAATCCAGGTTAATTTAACCGGTCTGGAGGTCTGAATGTTTTTGCGTAATTGGTTGTTGTCCGGGCTGACCGTTGCCGCCTTGTTTTTCTGTGCCGCGGCGAAATGTGATTTGCTGGATGATCTGTCGCACAAACTTGATTTGGTTGAGAAACGGTATTGGAATGCCGTGAATATGGATCACGACAAGGGCTATTATACCCAGACCTGCGATTTGCTGCACGACTTGGAGCGCAGCGGCCGGCAGTTGCAGACGCTGGTATCCAGGACTAAACAGAAAAATTTGCGGGAGTGTAATCTTACTCCGTCCATTGCCAGAATCAATTCACTGTTTTTCAACCGTCTTTCACGCAATGTGACCGGTCATTACAAATTCAACTTTGAAACCACTTCTCTGGATGATTATGAGAACGAACATAAAAAAATAGTTTCGCGCAAAGGAGAACAGGCCTCTTTTCCGACTCTCGCCACCGTGGATATGGATAATTATGAAAAATGGCTGACGGATATATGTTCTAAAAATCTGGATAAATACAGCTGGTCGTCATCCAAAAAAAAACGCGGACAGGATAAACCGCTGGAAGAGGTGGTCGGCCAGTATTTCAGCGCTTTGCTGGAATTGCGCATGACCATAGTTCAGCTGCGGCAGTCGTACAAAGGCAAATTCGAAATAAAGAAGGAACGGCAAAGGTAAACTTGCGTGTTGATTTTTTGAACTTTGCCTGCCTGCCGTCCTGTACGGAAAGTTTTTTCCGCCTGATGGACTTTCCGATTGATTCCGGTTATTTATAAATCACCGCCGCCCGGTTGCGGGTATGATACCCGGATCAATTCTGAAAATAAGCTTTCTTTTCTTCCGATATCCACATTGCGGTCATGTTGGAGCAGATAAAGTCATCTGTTTCATCCCCTGGAAGGATCCGGGTGTTGCAGTACGGGCAGGCAAAATACGCATCGATATCTTCCGGACGCAGAATTTCCCCGCATCTGCCGCAACAGATGTGAACACCGCGGCGCGATAACGCCGCCGGAGGATTGCCGCGGAATTCTCCGCCGGCATTGTTTTTGTCGTCTTTCATAACCGCATAATATAAGGCGGAATATGTTGAAAATCCACTCTGCGGGGGGTATTATATAAAAATATTGAAACTGATTTGTTTTTTAGGAGTTTTTTGCGCAAATGGCACTTTGGGGAGGCAGATTCAGCTCGGACACCGACTCGGCGGTGGCACTCTATACCGAATCGATTTCATTCGACCGCCGGCTTTACCGTCATGATATTGCCGGGAGCAAAGCGCATGTGAAAATGCTGGCGCACTGCGGAATTATTCCTGAATCTACGGCGGTATCCATTGCTTCCGAACTGGATGCCGTGGCGGAGCGGATTTCCGCGGGAGATTTCAAATTCGATATCGCCATGGAAGATATTCACATGCATATCGAATCTGCGCTGATCGAAAAACTCGGGTCCGAGGGTGCCAGAGTTCATTCCGCCCGCAGCCGCAACGATCAGGTGGCGCTGGATAT